>JAWUVP010000032.1:0-43798 GCA_034112285.1 Gammaproteobacteria bacterium | reverse complement strand
TGTTGAGTTGCTCCTGATAGGCATCAAATATGAAAGGGTAATCAATTTGTGTTTTGATGAAGTTTGCACGTTGAATGTGGCTGTAATAATCATTTAGTTTACTACCCAATGCATCTCTATCTTGAAGAATGAGAGGTGTGAGAGTGCTGCTTGTTTGATAGGCTGGGTTTAAATGATCATAATTATTCGTTTCATTGCCAGTAATGCCTGCACCAGTTGGTATTCTATCACCATAAGGTTTTGCGATTTGGGCTGGAAAGGCTACTGCTGCATAATTTGCAATATTTGAAGTGATTGTGTCACAAGCTTTTAGGTCAGACAGTGAACACTGTGAAAGCGGTGATGGCTGCCATGGGAAAGTACTTTTAAATATACTACTTAATTGGGTAGGGTCACCACCAAATTGATAGGCCATTATATGAATCGTACCTTGCAAGTGAAGGCTGTTTTCTTCTTGTTGGTATTTTGCTGTTAAATCACCTAGGGTTGCATAAGATGCTGAAAAAACATCATCAAATTTTTCCCGATCGATTTGTGTTAAAAAATGAAATTGATAAACGACATATAAATAAGCCCCGTTATGCATTTGTGCAACATATGAGTCGCCACAAGCATTTCTAAAGGTAGAGGGGCCTGCTTTCCACTGGGCTAAGCCATCGGTGTTTAAATATTTCCCTAAAATGCTTTGCTGGGGTTGTGCATCAACATCTTTAAACTCAAAGCGAGCGCGATAGATGAACGTTTCAGTCAGCTGGTCATTTTCTATGTAATGAAAAAAATCTGACGTGTTACCTAGGCTGAACAAACCAATGTTGACATGGAGTGCCGTAGAAAAATTAAGTTGTTGGGAAACATCGTTCATATCATATTGTTTGCTGGCTTCAACCAGGCCAACATTTGAGCCACTTAAAGTTGGCGTGCCCTGGTTAAGACAGTTAGTTGTTAAAGGCTGGCCGGCATCATTCGAATAACCATAACCCAATTGTGCAGACGGTGTTCTAATCTGTGCCAACAGTGATGTCGCCAGCAGACCAGAGGTTAAGAGTAATAAATATTTTTTCATCATTAAGTCCTATAGGTTAAAGATTAATCAAAATTTTAAGAGTTTAAAATAGGTATTGAACACCCATGTTAACCATGTCGATGCTTTGTAATTCTTTGACGCTAACAATTTGACCAGTAGGCACAACGACGCCTCCAACAGCAGCAGTGGGATCGGGGTAATTCACCATTTTATTCAGTGCAAAAATGTGACGCCATTTGATAAATATGCCCATTTGTTGCAATGATGGCATGGCATATTGAATGCCAAGACCAATTATTGGAGAGGTGAAGCTCGATTTAAAGGTTTGTGAGGTATTCCAGCGAGGAATAGAGGTGTTTTGTGCTACAAATACGGTTGTTCCCGTGGAGCTTTCATTAATTGTTTGATTGAAATGCGCGAGACCAGCTTCGGCAAATAGTTTAAGATTGGCTTGGTCAATAGCATGTTGGAATTTGCCGGTTAGGTAATACGCAGAAGACTGAATACTCGCATTATTGGTGACAACAAAATCTTCAGGAATAATATGCGCTGTAACATTTGCCTGTTGAGTTTGATTATTAAATTGTTGGAAGCCTAATTGGACTGAAAAAAAGCGATTAAGCTGGTAGCCTAATGTTGGAATAATCGATGTAGAGGAGCTATTTGAATTGCTTCCCGAAAGCAGAAATTCTGGGTTTGTTTGTATGGCGTTAATAGCATTTTGACGAAAAGCTTGTGTAAGTTTATTACCTTGGTTCGACTTATAAAATGAACCACCTAGTTGTATGAAAAAACCAGAATCTTTTGCATTCTCTGCATAAACACTGTTAAGAAGGCATGTAAGGCCTAAAAATATAAAGAAATAGCGAAGCATAGTAAATCCTCTTTTTATGCTGTTAGTTAATCAAGTTCCGGATTATACATATAATTAAAGTGAATGCTATATAAAATCGTTTTAGCAAGGTGAAACCCTGGGCCGTTTATTTTCACGCTGGATAATTGATTTATATTGCAAATTTTCTGGCCATAGTCAGCGAGGATATTCTATAGAGAAAACATCACCGAGTCAAATAGGCCGGGTAAATAAAAGCAGGTGTGCTATTTGCCGTGAAGAGCATCGTTAAAAAATTTTTACATCGGCAGGCGCTAAAACATTAAATGAGATAATTTGTCTGTTACGGGTGCTTTTGACATTCCGAGTATTTTTAAGCTTAACGTTGATATCACCGCCGAGAGAATTGATTATAAAGTCTTGTCCTGCTTTTTGCCAAAAATTTACCGCCGCATTAGCGTGTGCAAGCCGAATTTGTGACCACATACTGCCGATTTCAATTAATGTTATGCTGCCTTGGAAGTGGATAGATTTAAAATGTATTGATTCGCCAACTCCTTTATTGAGTGTCTTCATATTTGCACCTATGTTAGTGAGTAATGTCACATACTAACGGAGCAGTGCTGGAGTGTCAAATAGGCCGTCGCACTTTGAGCCGTGTACAAGTGAGCCTATTAGGGATAAAATATGCCTCATGAAAGAATCTACTAAAAATAAAGTATTAGCCTTGGTGGCATCAAAAATTAAGCTTACCCGGAAGGCTACAGGAATTTCGCAGGAAAATTTCGCACGTAAGGTCGGGATCGACCGTGCGTATTATGGGCGTATTGAAAGTGGTCGGTTTAACTTTAGTATTTATAAATTACTAAAAATTGCCGACGCGCTGGATGTGGACCTTGAAGAAATTTGCCCTAAAAAAGAACTTAGAAAACTTAAGCTGAACGAAAGCAAAGAGATCTAAATGAACCGATCATTACTACCAAAGTTTTCTAAAAATTTTTGGTTATTATTTTTAGTGGCATCAATTTTAATGTTTGGCTTTGCTTTTTACCTAGGTACAACAGTCTTATATTTGAGTCAGCACTTTCATCGTCAAAAGAATAGCGGTTATGAAATTATGGCGACTTTTATTGCCATCGTTTATTTTTGCTCAGTGATATCAGGATATTTAACACAGAGATTTTTTCATTCAAAGTTAGGCTTGGTTATTGGGTTTGTGCTGTACGGGCTGGGAACAATATTTTCGGGTTTAAATTCCTATGCTTTATTTATTCTTGGCTTAACTATTTTTTCTGTGGGCTATGGATTTATCTACACTAACACGTTTTACCTATTAGGTAAGTTATATGCCGTCTCGGATCCAAGGCGGGAAAGTGTGTTTACGCTTGCCTATATGGGATTTAATGTGGGGGCCTTGTTAGGATTCTTTCTGGGCGGTCTTGCAATAGAGAATGGGCAATATAGTTTAATTGTATCTGCAATGGGATGCTTTTTTATTACGATGGGAATATTTTTAAATATAAGCCCTATTTTCTGCAGTATAAATCTATTTAAAATATCGTTAAAAAAGATGGTTGCATTTTTTAGTCTTATTTTAATTCTTGTCTTATTACTTTGGTTAATGCTCGATAATGCAGAAAAAATTCAATGGCTTCTGTTTGCTATAAGTAGTATTTTATTGTTAGGCATTTTTGGGGTTGCATATAGAGAGAGGGCAAATAAGGATGTATCGAGAAAACTAATAACTTTAGGTGTTTTAACTTTAACAACAGTTGTGTATTGGGCTATATATCGAATGCAAGATGGGTTGTTATTAGATTTTTTTCAAAATCATGTGAATCGCTGGTTATTAAACCATCATATACCTGCACCGGTATTGTTAGGAATAGACCCATTCGTGATTTTGTTAATAGGACCACTGGTTAGTTTATTTTGGGTGAAGTTTGGGGTTAAAATTAACACACCTGTAAATAAAGTGTTCTTGGGGTTAATTATATTTAGCTTTAGCTTCTTATTTCTGATTTTGGGTCTGCATTGGGTGTTGCCGATGCCACTTGTTTTTGTAGTGCCATTCTTAATTTTTTTGAGCTTGTCAGAGTTGATTATAAGTCCTGGTACGATTGCAATGGTGGGGCAATTGGCTGAAGAAAAGTATCATATTATACTGCTGGGTGTAGTGCAGTTAAGTGCAAGTTTGGGAAGTATTTTTTCAGGTGAGATCTCTGTGTTTTTGAATACACATTATCTAGAGGCCCCATCATCATCTTTCCACACGGGCTACTTATTAATTTTTGTAAGCTTAGCGACGGCTTTATTCTTAGGCTCACTAATCACTTTGATTGCAGGGAGGTTGTTTAAAAATGGAGTTTAAACCAGGTAGTTTTCAAGAGGTCACATGGGATGATGTGCGATTAACTATAAAAAAAATTACACCTGACATGTTTGAGGCTATCGAGGCGATTTCGCCTGACTCCTCTTATAAATTATACGTTGCCGAATATGCTTATGGGGCACCTCTTATTGGTGAAGAGGGGATTTTCCAGCTTCAAATTAATGAAAAATTCGCGCCAATCAATTCACCTGACATACCTAAAATGATGCAAAAACAATTAAGCTACAATCATCATGGGTTGCCTCTCGGAATAGTCTTAGATGGATCGTTGCAACTTTCCAATAAAGAAATTAATGATTTAGCGTATCCGGAGACTGTTTTTACAAAGGGAAGTGTCTTTGCTGCACAGGCTGTTATTGATCTTCCGACACGTTATCAGGCTATCTATTATTGGCGGATGAGAGCTGGGGCACGTTCAGTTTATATGTTGCCGAGTATTTCCAATCGTGAAAAATACTCAAAATTAAGAAAATATTTCAATCTTGAATGTGATCTCCCTAATTCTCAACAAGACCATTGGCTTTTGTTTCAATCAATAGCGAATAGCGTCCAATTTAATGAAAATTGGAAATGTAGATGTTTGCTTTTTGGTAAAAAATTTATTGATAAACTTTCATCGCACCAGAAATTATATACTGCACTAACTCAACGTGTGATAGAAGGAACGGGACATTTACGTAATAAAACCGTTGGACGTATGTGGGATGATCACGTCGCTAACATACGTAATAAGCTCGTTGATCGCTATATTTTAAGTATAGGCTGGCACATTATAAAGGCAAGCCTTGGCGACCAGGCTTCGTTTAAGTTGGCTACGGATGACGATACTTATGGGCCATTCGTTAAGATTACAGAAGCAATTGTTGATATATATGGATTAAAATCATATGCGCCAATGATAATGGTGCCACAAATGTATAATCGTATGAAAGAGGCATTTAGCTATGTTTCAATACAATTTCCTACAATTGAACATTCTAGAAATAGAGCAAATAAAGCAAAATATTTAATGGCAGATTTTAGGGAAATTAAATATGTTGTTGATAGTTTTATTAATGGATTGCCCCATGAGGTGATAAGGGAAATTCCTCTGTACAATTTTCGTGAATATAACTATACTTACTATTCCGCTGACAATGACAGCCATGGGCAGTTTAGACCTGCTGAAACTATATTTGATGAGGATCCAAGTCTTAAATATTGGCAAAACTTCAGTAACAATAAAGTAGATACCAGGAATGCGTTTTTACGTGCCTGTGTTCGTATATCGTAATAAACTAGGAGTGTAGAATATGTTCGAATCAAATTCAAAAACGCAAGTATTTAGCAAAGAAAATTTTGGCTCTACCGCTTGCGCTTGGGACAAACAAATTAATGCAAAATCGCAGGCATTTAAGGACTCAAGTTTTGGGACTACGGTTTTCAAAGCAATTAATGACTAAAGCCAGATTACCTCATTGGATAACAAAAAATAAGGATATTATTCAGCCAGGCAACCAAGATAATTTATATGAGTTCTTGGTTAAACTGGTAGAACTGAACCCATCAATTGAAAAGTATATTTTTTCTAGGGAAGGCTCTGAGTGCCCCCCTGTTTTTTCGACAGCCATTTGGCTAAACGATCAAGAAATTCCACTTGACACCTCTATCTGGAAAAACACACCTTGTAAGCCTAATGACAATGTGGATATTGAACCTGCAATAGTAGGAGGGTAAATGTCAGCTATTGATTTAGAGCGCTATAAATGCCAACTTAATTTACCTGAAATTGGAAAATCAGGCCAAGATAAAATTGCTAACTCGAGCATTCTTTGTATAGGAGCTGGAGGACTGGCGAATTCAGCTTTGCCTTACTTGGCGGCAGCTGGGGTTGGTATGATCACAGTTGTTGATGGTGATACAGTCTCAGAAGCTAATCTACACCGACAGATTCTTTTTAATGACTCTGATGTTGGAAAAAACAAAGCGGTGATAATAAGCGATAAGTTATCCTCCCAAAACCCCAACACATCCTGTGTTGCAGTAAGCGAATTTTTAGGCTTTGCGAATGCAGAGTCATTAATAGCAAAGCATGATCTTGTTTTGGATTGTTCAGACAATTATTTCACCCGTTACTTAATTAGTGATACCTGCTTTAAGTTTCAAAAGCCGGATATTTTTGCCGCTGTTATTGGCTTTGAAGGATATATCACAATTTTTAACGGTCACAATTCACCTTGCTATCGTTGTTTTCATGCCGAACCACCAAAGCTAGAAAATGTCGGCAATTGTAGTGACTTAGGTGTGCTAGGTACCGTTCCTGGGTTGTTTGGGTTAATGCAAGCTACTGAGGCTATTAAATATATTCTTAATATTGCAACCTTGCAGAGTAAGTTATTTAAAATGAATTTTTTTGACTTTACAAGTTCATTGAGAAATATAGCTATTTCCACAACCTGCCAGCTTTGCAGTAGAGGCAAAAATCTGGAATCAATAGACCGATTTACACAATATGCTACTCACACGTTGTCAAAAGTGTTGCCGTTTGATTTAGATAAACAAATGCAAGACTACTTTTGTATTGATGTAAGGGGGGCAGATGAATATAAACAGTTTAATTTGGGTTTTTTAAATCTTCCCTCTTCTTCATTTTCCATGAAAAATGTTGAGGAGGCTATAAGAGATAAAACACAGCCTCTCTTGATATGTTGTGCGCACGGGATGAGAAGCCGCATTATTGCAGCCAAATTAAATGAAAATGGGTATGTAGCAAGCAATCTTGAGGGTGGCATCGAAGCCTATAGAGCTCTAAAGCATGATTGACTTAGAAGGCACCTATCGCGACCGGCTTCCAAAAGAAACGTTTGAGCTAGTATCACGTGACATGTATGAAAAGTATGGGATTACACGTCTTGCAAACATTACGGGGCTAGATAGTATCGGTGTCCCCGTGTATATTGCTATTAGGCCAAATAGCAAATCATTATCTGTTTCACAAGGAAAAGGCGTTACGCATGAGTTGGCTAAAGTCTCGGCTGTGATGGAGGCCATTGAGGTTTGGTATGCAGAAAATATGTCAAATTTGAATGTTGTTGTGCAGAGTGTTTACGAGTCAGATAGCCTTATGGTTTCTCCAGCATTATTTACGACAGCAGAATATAAAAATCATGTCTTTAACTGGGTTGAAGTAACCAATTTAATTGATGAAAAAACATCTTTGTTACCTCAAAAATTATTTTCTCTGGACACCGTAGACACAAATCACACCATCTTTAATTTCAGCTCGAACGGGTTGGCATCAGGCAATAATCTCGATGAGGCCATAATTCATAGTGTTTGTGAACTAGTTGAACGAGACGCTACGTCTAAATGGTACGAAAAATCTGAAGCTGAACAAGATCAGTGTCTGTTAGATTTAAAGACTGTCCATGAATCTACTACGTTATGTATTATTGAAAAAATACTTCAGCAGGGCCTAAAATTATTTGTCTGGGACATTACAACTTTCAAGCAAATATCGACATACTATTGTGCTTTGGTTTCGGATTCGACTATACCACATACCTTGTTTACTGGTCAGGGAGCGCATGTTGATAGCAATGTTGCCTTGAATAGGGCCATAACAGAAGCTTGCCAAGCGAGGTTAACTTATATATCTGGATCAAGAGATGATGTTTTCCCACAATATTATCAAGAAAGCAGGATTGATGAAGCTATGCTCCAGAATTTAAGCGCGTTGACTCCGGAAGTTGATTATGAAAGGAAAAAGCCAGTTAATGAAAATTTAACAAGCATCAAAACAGAAATAATTAAATCACTTCAACAAATGGGCGTGAAAAATCTATATATGTATCAACATTTTAAAGATGAGACGAAAGCCGTTGTACATGTAAAAAGTAGCTATTTACGAGAAGTTGATAAATGAAAACACTTGTTTATTTGGGGCCAACGCTATCTCATGAAGAGGCTAAAAAAATCTATCCGGAGGCAACGTATTTACCTCCCATCGAGTGCGGCGACCTTATCAAAGCCATGGAGGCTAAGCCAGAGAGGATCGCGATTATTGATGGTTATTTTCATTATAGAGCTGCTGTTTGGCATAAAGAAATTTTGTATGCATTAAGTCAAGGTGTTGAAGTCTATGGCTCTAGCAGCATGGGAGCGTTGCGTGCCGCAGAATTATATAAATTTGGCATGCAGGGGGTTGGTGAGGTTTTTAATAACTTCAAGACGGGGGCTCTTCAGGATGACGATGAAGTTGCCGTTTTACACGCTTCTAAGCGTTCGGGATTCACTCCTAAGACAGATGCGATGATTAATATCAGGGCGACATTAAGCCATGCTATAAGAAATAACGTGCTTTCTGACGGAGCATGCAATATTATTTTATCTCAATTAAAAGATACTTTTTATCAGGATAGAATATTAAATAAAGCTATTAAATTATATTGTGATAACAATAGTGTAAATCAAGACCTTGTTGTTAGCTGGCTAGAAGAAAATTATATTGATGTTAAAAAGGATGATGCTAAAAAATTATTACAGCTATTATCCTTATGTAGAAAAAAAACCATCGGTGCTTTATTTGAGTTTCATAGCACTTGTTTTTTTAAAGAACTACTTACCACGACGGCTTAGGCTACCAGCTTTTCCCACCCTGAAATTCAGGGTATGCATTCTAATCTCTTCTGCTTACAATTTAATCCTAAGAACAAGATGAAAAAGCGATTAAGCTCAAACTCACTATTATGCCCATAATATATGGGCATTTTTTTGCAGGTCCGAATGCAGATATGCAATATAAATTTATGTAGGTATAAACCAAATAATTGATAGGGGAGATCACGTGGGTCAAGCGATATTTACACAAAATGAAAATGACAATCATGAAATGTCTGTGAGTGATTTTGAAGTAAATCAGTTAATTGCTGAGGAAATCATCACGCAGCGATTAGATATTCCTGCTACTGAGCAGAATATTATCCAATTAGCGTTATACATTACTAAATTAGAAGACGAGCAATAAAGTTAAAGATGGATATATCGGTCACATAAATAAGGAGATGAAGTAATGTTAATACTTACCAGAAGAATGGGTGAGACTTTAATGATTGGCGACGATGTTACTGTTACTGTTATGGAGGTCAAAGGCAATCAAGTTCGTATTGGCATAAATGCTCCTACACATATTACCGTGCATCGAGAAGAAATATATCGAAAAATACAGCAGGGTAGCAACCACTTTGAAACTGAACCAGACTTAGCCGAGGCGAATTAAAATCATATTTTGAAAATACTATAGGGATGTAATAAGCAATGATCATAATAGAAAATAACAGCAACACAAAAAATATTCGTCTACTGAATAGAGGCAATCGTTATTGCGTATTGCTACCAAGTCAAAAGCCACCTGTGGCTCAATCCTCAAATGAAACGGTAAAAATCAAAGGGTAAAGGGCAGGGAAGTGCTAATTAAACTATTGGACTTAACCTGGCGTCAACACGATTGCGTTTGTCTCTTAACAGTTAAATTTTGTTGGATCTTGTGGTTCATTATTGCTGCGGTGTTTAGACTAACAAGGTCGTGATCATAATTAACTTTTTTTGCTGACATCAATTAGAAAGATTAATGAAACATTGACCCATTAAACTCTCCTTATTCACTCACATTAAGGAGCCGATAATGAATAAGCAAACACTTACCGATACAGAGCTGAGCCGTCATACCCCAATTGAGTTTGATGAAGATTATGGCGTGTTTGATCTGGAAACACGCTCAACGGTGCAGATGGTTTTGTCCGAGACCACTTGCTATGTCTTTTCTTAATTAGAGGTTGAGCCAATATATCGATTTGTTGGATTTGAGCATAGGGGATGAAAAATGGCTCCCCGGGACAGATTCGAACTGCCGACCAAGTGATTAACAGTCACCTGCTCTACCACTGAGCTACCGGGGAATGCTCAAGAACGCGTATTATCTAGATTTGTGACGAGCTTGTCAACGCTTTTTGTCATCTATCGCAAAGTTGCTGCCGGCTCATGCCCGCTGCACGTTTTAGCGGTAAAAAATAAACAACTCCTGGTAACTGTGTAACCCGTTACGCGTTAATTTAAGCAAACAGGGCTTGTAAGCGAATAATTGTTTGCTGCAAATTTTCATCACTGGTGGCATAAGATAAACGAATATGCCCTGGTGAGCCAAAAGCGGTTCCTGGCACCACGGCGAGTAGGCTTTCAGTTAATAAATGGCTGGCAAACTCAATGTCGTTGGCTAAGCCTAGGGTCGCCGTTGCCTCGCTCACATCCACAAACAGATAAAAGGCGCCTTGTGTGGGTTTGCACGTAAAGCCCGGCAGTGCGTTGATGGCTTGCAGCATAAACTGTTGGCGCCGCAGGTAAGCTTTTTGCATGGTTTGCAGGCAATCTTGTGGGCCGGTTAAAGCGGCTTCGGCAGCTTTTTGAGCAATGGCGCAGGGGTTTGAAGTGCATTGCGATTGCAATTTTTTCATGGCTTTAATCACCGGTGCGGGGCCTGCGGCATAACCAATGCGCCAGCCTGTCATGGCGTAGGCTTTGGAAACGCCGTTAATAATAATGCTGCGGTTTTGTAGGGCAGGGCACTGCGTCACAATATTGCAATAGGGTTCATTGGCCCAGCAAATATGCTCGTAAATGTCATCGCTAACTATATAGACATGTGGATGCTGAAGTAACACATCGGCTAACGCTTGAAGCTCAGCGGGTGAATACACCATGCCAGTAGGGTTGGATGGGCTGTTTAAAAGAAGCATTTTGGTGCGCGGGGTAATGCTGGCAGCTAATTGCTCGGCGGTTATTTTGTAATGCTGCTCAATTCCAGCCTCAATAATCACGGGCGTGGCTTCGGCCAGTTTCACAATATCAGGATAAGACACCCAATACGGCGCGGGAATTAACACTTCGTCGCCGGGGTTGAGCAAGGCTTGGCAAACATTAAAAACCGATTGCTTGCCACCGGTGGAAATAATAATTTCATCGGTTGCATAGTCCAAATTATTCTCACGCTTAAATTTTTCTTGCACGGCTTTTTTCAAACTTGGCATGCCATCGACTGGCGTATAATAGTGAAAACCATCATCAATGGCGGCTTTTGCCGCAGTTAACACATTGGCGGGTGGGGCAAAATCAGGCTCGCCAGAAGCCAGGCTAATCACATCTTTACCTTCAGCACGCAGCTCTGCTGCTTTGGCGCTAATGGCCAGTGTGGCCGAGGGCTTAATTGCATCGAGGCGGGTGGCGGTGATGTGTTGCATAGTGGGAATTCCTTATGTGTACGCTGAATATTAAGTGGAGATTTTAGCACATTAATAAAAATCGGGGGAGCTTAACAAATCACTATATACTCGCAGCGAATAAGTACAAAATAAAGACAATAAAATCTAAGTTGCAAGTTAGCGCGTGACAAAGTAGAATCCGCATTATTGGCGATGTTAATAAGTTATAATAGTAATAAGCGCAATCCTAGGCTTAATAATTATGCGTCAGAAATCCCGCAAGGGTAAAGCAGCCGCGTTAATTTTGCTTAGCGTTGGCTTTTTCTAATTCCATGGATGAAGTTTCGACAAGGCACGTCACTGACGAGATTGTGATGTAATGTCTTTAGTTGATCGGTTAAAAGCGTTTGAATTTCCTCCTGGTGTTAAGGTTTTGTTTGATCATCAGACTTATGGTTTTGACTCAGAAGAAAATGTTCAAGTGCAACTTGAAATTGTGCAGTCAAAATCAGCGCTGGAATTTTACAGTATAACGATAATGTCATTCTCCCCTGGACATAATACGAGGGCAACAAAGTGTCCCGAAAAGGACGTGATCGCCATTTGCGATTTAGTTTCTTCGATGGTGCGTACAAGGGAATTTGTTTGCAAGAACGGAAACGCATTTGCTGCAAATTTCTCTTCTATCTTCAATACTATAGTTACTCCCTCTAGACATGAATCAGTGTTAGCACTAACAAATTCTGTTAGTGGTGTAATCGCCACTAAAAATCAAGAGGTAGAGAGAGGCAAAGAACAACTAGCGAAGAGTCGCGATCGAGAACATGCTGCAAAGGCCAGATATGATAGCAGATTGGTGACCATTGACGCTCTCACTGCTGAGGTGGATGCATTGACTTCACAGCTTAGAGATCTGCGTAAATTCATGGGCGATAAAATGAATGAATTATTCCTTACTCCTGAAGAAGCAGCAGCTCGAAGATCTGCTCTGCATTCTCCTTCTCGTCCTAGTCCTCGTCCTAACTCACCCCCCCCTTTGCAGCGTCCCGCGAGTTATCCAGTGCAATCATCTCCGACCGCTTCTGGTGATGCTTCGCCTCCAACTGCTCCTGATTATCTCCCCGCACCTGTTTTTCCGGGCGAGCAAGAAGGTTCTCCTGCTCGTGCAGCAGCGGCTCCTGCACAACCATCATCTGCTGTTGTGGTGAGAGCATCTACTCCACCAAGCCCTGAACCGCACAGAGAATCAGCACCAACAGCTGACCCAGAAAAAGACCTAAATGATCGAATTGATTCGTTAGGGCGGTTAGTCTATTCGTTGCCAAATTTCGCTAAACCACTTGTTGGGAAAAGTACGGTTGGACCGGGGAGGCTTCCTTTCCATGGTTCACTGAGTTTAGAAAACTTAAGTCAATTTTTATCAGAGTATTATGCTGCTATTTGCCCACGTCAGAGTATAAATAATCCTGAAAGGACTAAGCCAAGCATGTATTCGTCTATGGTCAGATGGCGAGCTTACTCGTTAATTCAATGGTGTATGAACTATATCTTTACCACTAGAGTGGTAGAAGCAGAACGCATGAAAACACAGTATTTTGACTATTTATGTGAGAGTCTGTTTAGACGCCTAATGGATAATGTTAATAGGAAAGTACTAGTACCTTTAGGGCAGTTATTTCCCAATTTAGTAGATAACCCTGTAGTTAAAGCCTTGGGAGAATTTCATTCTGATAGTCTTACCTTGACACCTAGAGCTGAAGAGACTTGGCAATTTCCGACCTTGAGCGGTATCGCCGCTAATTTCATCCGACAACCGAATGGGGAAGAGTCTAATTTTTGTAAAGAGATTAAAGCTGCAGGTATTAGCCCTCAAGCGGTAGATAATTTAACGCGTACATTTTTAGGATTAGACAAATTAAGGCGAGTAGAGCCTCATCTTGATGCGGTTTTATCTCCTGAAGAGCCCTTGCTTGCTAATTTCGAACTGATTGATTCAGATCCTAGGCCTCGTAAAGAACATGAGAAATTTGTTGCCACCGTTCTTCAGCTTAGTTCCGCATTCACAGCAGATCTTGCACAATATCCAATAATAAATCGCGCTCCCTCTCTTCGTGCCTTGAGAGTAACTACAGTAGAAGCTTTACAGGAAATATTAATTGCACCCAGTAACGTGAGTCCGAATGGTTGTCTTAATTATTTGCTTAACGTTTGCTTCCTCCTCAAAACTAAAGCATGGGAGGTAACAAATGTTTAATATTCATGGTCAAATAATAAATAAACTTATTGCCCTGATTGAAGAAGATAGGCGGTGGTTAACCCTTGAAGCCTTATGTAAGCCAAAAGATTATTTTGAGTTCGTAGGTCTAATGATTCCACAGCCCCAAACAAATGCTCAAATATTAAAAGCTCTTCATGCATTATTAAAAGAGATGGTTGTGCAACGTAAATATTTAAATTGGGCTTGCATGAAGTATGTTGTGCAGTGGTTAGAATCGTTCTATGCCATGGAGCAAGAATGCCATAAGGCTCGCCCTCGAGAGCTTGAAGACGATTCGGATATTTACTTAAGGTTGCTACAGGCAATGACTACTGAGCTAGAGACTCTCTCAGTTCAATATCGTCTAGACAAAAGTATCCCAACTATAAATAGATTAATCGCAGAACTTAAAGGTATAACCGACACTCAAGCTCTACAGCCACAATTGCTTACTCTTTTTAAAGACCTTGAAGCAGCACATGACAATGAAACTATAAACCTCTCTTTAGATAAACATATGGAGCTGATGCAGGAAATTCGTTTTGCTGCTGCAAGAGATTTTGCAGCATTTAGAGGTGACGGGCGCTCATATGTAGGCACAGCAAGTCTATTGACAATGCCTGAGGTGTTTTCGTTGGACTCGCCTTCAGGGAAGCTAGAGCGAATTAAAATTCCGCAACCAAAGAAACCTTTGTTTTCAAAACAAAAAGAGCCTTCAACCTGTTTACAGTTGGCAGAGGATAAGGTGAATAAAAATGTAATGCTTCTGGCTGTCATTGAAGAATTTTTAAAGAAGCAGCTTGTGGAGCCGGGAAAAGTTGCTTGGTTAAGAGGTGGCGCTTCTAAATCTAAGCTGCAGACAATTGTGTACATGTTGTTTAGCCGGTGGAATCCTTGCTTACGTTATTATTTCTTAATCAGATCTGTGTTATTCAAAGAAGGCGTGAGTGTAGAAAATATAGAGCCGGAAGTTGACAGTAATATTTTCACTTTTTCACTAGAGCAACATGAACAGGCATTACTCATCTCCATGAAGGTTAGAGTTTTGTCTGGCAGCACCAATGGTATCCCTTTTGCGGTAAAGCCAGGGGAGCCTTGCCCTATAGTCATAAGCTTAACCTGCCGTGTTCTTATAGAGACTGAAGCGCATGCTTGCGATGTAACGTTTACTGAGGCAACAGTAACTGTGCGCCGGGAAGGCATGTTACTGAGGCGTGCGCTGCCTGAAGTCTTTGGCGATAATGAAGCATTTATCAAGCGTGCAATAGCTTTATCACGATATTATAAGGCTACAGGTTTATATGTTGGTAGGCATTTTTCAACTGAAAATAAATTTGCTCTTCCAAATATGTGGCGTTATTACAATTCTCTCGCATTATCTTCAGGGCTGATTGCTGCAACGCTGGCGTTAATACCCCGTCGTTTATGCGCCGATTCACTTTATAAAACATTGAATGACGAGACGGGTGAGCAAGTATCTATTGCTGGTTATCTATGGAGCAAATGCTTTGCTCTAGGAACCAGTGATGACGAAAAGAAGTTTTCCCAAGCATTGGTAAATAGCGGCTGGCCTCAACAAACTGTTGATAAAATGATGCCGGCATTTGCCTTGCTGCTTTCTCCAAAAGGCTTTACGCCCATGGAAAGATTGATTGCTGATTTCCTCATGGATCAAGCAGAAAAACGGCCAGTTACGAGGTATAAATTTACGCAGACAATGGGGAAGTTTGAAAATGGTGCTAGATATAATCTAACTTATGACAAGCGAACTAACTGCTGTAAAATTCACACTAAACTGGGTGTTAGTCAACTTAGTTATACCGAAAGTTCAACGAAAGATGTTCAAGTCTTTAGTGTGGCAGAACCTTCAGCGGATTGTTTTATTGTTTTCGAAAGTTATTGTCTTGTGCCCATGGAACCGGGGGCTCCGATTAAGTTTGGCCCATTACAATGCCATTATTTTCCAATCATGTTCACCGTAAATTCAGATCCTTTCGTTAGCATGCCTGAGGTGGAGTTCTGTCGGCGTAGATTGATTGCAGAGCAATTGGGTCAGGAATTACGCGAGTTTTTACGCGCTGAAAGGTGTGAAGAAGATAGATATAATGATAGATATCTTTCTGATGTTGTCAATGACGTCGAGTGGATGTTTTTTGAAAACTGTTTCCGTATGCAGCGACGGCATTCACTGCTCGAGAGTTATAATAAGATGGCTTACACAGCGACTGCGTTCAAAGATGAAGACAGTAAGGCAGGGGTTTATATAGTTGGTTCTAAAAATTATTGTCCTTTTACAGCTATTAATGGTTTTGCTGTTCCGGAGTTACCTCACGGCGACGTTAATTATTGGGCTAAGGTACAGGAAATGATGCTTGCAGTTAATCCTGATATTGATTGTGAAAGCTATAGACGCTCGTTAAACTTTCTTTGCACTGATCCGTGGCTATCGCCTGCTGATGACATATTGAAAAAAATGTCTAATATCATTGCTCTTATTTGTCTGGCGGGTGATGCCCCATTGTTGTCATTGGCTGGTGAGCTATCTGTTTTTAACAGACTCGGGGGAGAAACAATAAAAGTAAGAAGAAATATTATTATTGCTTCTGAGGCTACTGACTCTCTTGTTATTCATGAACGTGTTGGGTGTTCTAGAATCACATCACCAATTGACCGCGAAGAGATAGTTTTCGACGAGCCTTTTTTGTTGATAGACACAAAAATTATTGTACACTCCGCTCCAGATAAAGCTATTGAATTCAAATCGGCACAGCTCATGTTCAATTGGAATTTTTATAAACAGCGTGCTTGTATTATAGGGGACGCTGATGAGTCAATTCCAAAGGTATTTAATGAAGAAGAGCTTAAGCACTGGAAAAGTTTCTCAACTAAATTGAAAAAACAAGTTGAAGATGTATGGTCCGGTAAAGCAGATCGATAAATATAATGTCGTCAATAACTGTGTGGGTTTTGGATGGCTGAACTTTTTAGCCATAACCCAAGCCTAAACTTCACTGGCTGTGAGTCTAGGCCGTGGTGAGAACGGTTATAGGCTTTGAGTGCGACTTTGAAGCTAAGGGCTTGCGTTAGTTTAGCGAGATAAAAAAAGACTCCGATAAGATTGAATCGCTAGTCTATAAAATAAGAGTAATAATTTATGACCATAGAATACCGTCAGTTCCTTAAAGCGTTTGAGCAGATAGGAAAAAAATATTGTCAGGTTGTACAAGCGGACCCTAAAGCCGCTGCTATTGGTGTTTTAAAACCCACAAGTTCTGATGATGAATTATACGACGCCCACGACACGGTTGTGCTGCTTAAATCGACAAGTAGTTTTAGCATTGCTGGTTCAGAACCAGAGCCTAACGTCATTAAACTTTTATTTTCTAAGCCATCGTTAGAGCCAAGTGCTGAAATTCGGCTAAAACAGCGCGATTCGACACCTGCTCCCCTCGATGTTTCGAAACAGTCACAGTTGCGGTTCAACAACCTTTTTGTTTCAATACTGGAATTAGGTCAGGAGCTCGAAGGAGAGTGGGTTAGTGATATTACGCCTGAGCATGAAAAGGTATTATTACTTTTTAGTGCCATAATTGGCCACCTTGGTACAGCAGTAAAAAATGAAAATCATTATTTTAGGAAAAAAATATTTCGCCTCTGGATGGACGTTGTTAATTGGTTGGAGTTTAATTTAAAACTGGTTCCTGATAGAATGAATGCGTGGCAATTCATTGCGGATAAGAAGTCAGGGGATGTCTCTGAACAATCACATGCTATAGCAGTTAAGGCTTGTGAGCATGCTGGCGCTCAAGTTTCAGGTGCTCCTTCTGAACAAATAGATAGGGATGGGGCACAGCGGATACAAAAAATCATGGCTAATTTGTCCGCGGTAGTTCCGACTCATAACAGTCGCACAGTTTATTTTTCTGACTCGATTTTTCATTCCGCTCCAGAAATGGCCCCTCTCACGAGCCGTTTCTCTGTTAAGCTTTTATATGAGCAGATTGTGGACAAAAGCTTAGTGAAATTGGGTTTTGCAAGAATTATATTGTTTGGGAATATTCCATTTAAAACAACGGAAGAGTTTAAGCGAGAACTGAAAAAAGGCAACCACAAAGTCGCTGTGGCAGAATTTGGACGAGCCCATCCTGGTTCGCCGGCAAGTCCTAAGCCATGGTCACCCCCGCTTAGGCCCGCCAATGTCATAACTCCAGAACGTCCTACGCGATTCTTTAGTGCAAGCCCTTGGCGTAAGCCGGTGGCGGAAGCTTCTGCCGTGCAATTCACCCTAGAGAAAATTTATTCAGAAATTAAGACCCTGTTTGCTATACATTCGCTGGATGAACAAAAGGTCTGCGAAATCATGGCGATCATTTTGGAGGGGAATAAGAATCTTTGTTTGACTGGATTCCAAACCCTGGTTTGTAGGTTAAAACAATATGGATTAAATATTTGTCGAATTAATCTTGTCTTGGAGCGGGATAATCTGTTTAGTATTTCAATTGTAGAATCTCGTGTTGGGCTTAGGCTAAAAGTGCAGCTTTTATTTAGCGTCAAGCAACTTTATATGGATAAAAACATTAACTCGGGTAAAGCCGACAGTTTTTATGAAAGTGATGATCCGGATTTTATGCGGTGTGAAATATCATTCCTTGTTTGTTTAAATACGATGGCTCTTACTGAGACAGGAAATGCCTGTATTATGTCGAGCAATGATGATTACCTGTCGGCTAGGCTAAAGGACATAAGCCAAAGCAAGGAGGTATCACCAAAGCCCGAAAAAAAACTATCAGCGATAGCCTGCTTGGATTTATATCCATTAATTCTGCCCATCAATAACGGCGTGTATCACGAGTATTTTTCACCAGAGATTACCCCAAAAAATTTACGTGCTCATGCGGCCACGAAGCTTAATTTGAAGCATGAACTAGAACTGGCATCACTAGATTATGGACGCTCTTTTGCAATTGCGCACAGTCCGCCGCCAGCATCGGAAATAGACTCGAGTACGGGCTGGGCGGTGGCTAACGTCAAAGCAGCAATAATCAAAAAATTTGACCAAAATTTATGGACGGATTGGCACCAGGTTGTATTAAATATGTTGGTTAGGGAAAGAATGTTTAACCCGATGGAAACTATCATGACCCGGCTTACTCATATGTTAAGAAAATCATTTACGATAACACTATACGGGAAATTCGGCCTCAGACCACATGGAAAATTTTACGCTCTTACTTTTGATAAAGGAAGAAACAGATTCAAGCTTGAGGTGGCTTATGGTTTTTGGGGAGTGTACGACGAGGAAGTTGAGAAATCTCAGCGGGTACCAATTCGTGAAAAGCCCGATACAGCCCCCTTGATTAGTTGCGTTATTGAAATAATTTTGCCAGCTGCGCCTTCAAATCCCTTTGAATATGTTAAGCCTCGATTCGTTTTGCATCAAGATATGGGACCAACCAATACAAAAATACTACGCGCATTTAACCAGCTAGAAAAGGCGGGTTACGTGGCGTCACCACAGTCTTATGTTCCTCTATTACTGCGTTCTTTTTTGAACATTAGTGCTGACACTAAAGCTTCTTCGCCAGCATCCTGTCCGGTAACGCCAGAACCTGGTGCTGCTGCGCCTCCTGCTTATGAGTATTATAGCCCTGCCAATAGAAGGTATGATGATACAGGACCTATTATAATGGGTCCCCTAGATGATGTAGATGACCTGCCAGAAGGTACTGTGCCGGGTTCCCCTCGGCCTGGCTCGGCGCCTTAATGCGCTATTACTTTAGTAATAATAGCGCAACATCCCCATCCACGTTACAATACCCCCATGCATGATGTTAAAAAGTTCAAAATCGATTCCGAGTTCTCCCCAACTGGCGACCAGCCTACAGCCATTAAAGCCTTAATCGAGGGCCTTGAAAATGGCGAAGCCTATCAAACCCTATTGGGCGTGACGGGCTCGGGTAAAACCTTCACTATTGCCAATGTGATTCAAACTGTGCAACGGCCTACGTTGATTTTGGCGCCTAACAAAACGTTGGCGGCTCAGCTCTATGGTGAAATGACCAGCTTTTTTCCTGATAATGCAGTCGAATATTTTGTCTCCTATTACGATTACTACCAACCCGAAGCCTATGTGCCGGCTTCTGATACTTTTATTGAAAAAGATGCGTCTATCAATGAGCATATTGAACGCATGCGCTTGTCGGCGACCAAAGCCTTAATTGAGCGGCGTGATGTGATTATTGTGGCAACCGTGTCAGCCATTTATGGTTTAGGCTCGCCCGATTCGTATTTGAAAATGGTGCTGCATTTAGACCGTGGCGAGAGCATTAATCAGCGTGAGTTGTTGCGCCGCTTGGCTGAATTGCAATATAAACGCAATGATGTGGCATTAGAGCGCGGCACTTATCGAGTGCGAGGTGATGTGATTGACATTCACCCGGCCGATTCCGATCGCGAAGCGGTGCGTGTGTCTTTGTTTGATGAAGAAATTGAAGAACTCAGCTTGTTTGACCCATTAACGGGCCAAGTGTCAGAGCGTGTGCCGCGCATGACGATTTTTCCTAAAACGCATTATGTGACCCCACGGGCAAAATTGTTGAAAATGCTCGACCAAATCAAAGAAGAATTAGCCGATAGGCTGGGTGTGTTGCGCGATAATAATCAATTAGTCGAAGCTCAACGTCTAGAGCAACGCGCGAATTTTGACATGGAAATGATTTTAGAGTTAGGCTATTGCTCAGGCATTGAAAATTATTCACGCTATTTATCCGATGCGCTGCCCGGCCAACCGCCGCCCACGCTATTTAATTATTTGCCAGACGATGCCTTATTAATTGTCGATGAATCACACGTGACTATTCCGCAAATTGGTGCGATGTATAAAGGCGATCGCTCGCGTAAAGAAAACTTAGTGCAGTATGGCTTTCGGCTACCGTCGGCGTTAGATAACCGCCCGCTAAAATTTGAAGAATTTGAACGCTGCGCGCCCCAAATGATTTTGGTGTCAGCCACCCCCGGCAATTATGAGGCCGAGCATGCGGGTGAGCCGATTTTACAAGTTATTCGCCCCACAGGCTTAATTGACCCTGAAATTGAAATTAGACCGGTGGGCACCCAGGTCGATGATTTATTGTCCGAAATAAATATACGCGTTCCAAAAGATGAACGAGTGCTAGTGACCACGCTCACTAAAAAAATGTCGGAAAATTTAACGGATTATTTAAGCGACCACGGTGTGAGAGTGCGCTATTTACATTCCGATGTTGATACGGTGGAACGCGTAGAGATTTTACGTGATTTACGCCTTGGCGTGTTTGATGTGTTGGTGGGGATTAATTTACTACGTGAAGGCTTGGACTTACCCGAAGTTTCATTGGTGGCTATTCTTGATGCTGATAAGGAAGGTTTCTTACGCTCTGAGCGTTCGTTGATTCAAACTATTGGCCGCGCGGCGCGAAATGTTGAGGGCAAGGCGATATTGTATGCCGATAGAATTACCGGCTCTATAGAGCGCGCAATGAAGGTGACTGACGAACGCCGTGAAATTCAAAAAGCCTATAATACCAAGCATGGCATTACCCCAACCGGTGTTGCGAAAAAAATTGTGGATATTATGGAAGGTGCCCGCAGCAAATCTTCATGGGGCAAGAAAAGAGTGGCGCAAGAGCTGGAGGCCAATTTAGTGCCTTTGAGCCCTAAACAAATGACCACCAAAATTGCTAAGTTAGAAAAACAGATGTATCAGCATGCTAAAGATTTAGAGTTTGAAGAAGCCGGCGAGGTCCGCGACCAAGTTGAGCGCCTACGCAAACAGTTATAGTATTTCTCTGTTTTAGGTGGTTGCTATTATTGATCGGCGGTGTTTAGAATGAGTGGGTAATCTTACGCCACAATGTTATAATTAGCCTCCACTGTGAGAACGTTACACTTATGTCAAAAATTAGCTTAATCATTGCCATCATTTTAACAGCCATATTAGGCGTGTTTCTTTGGCATTTCTCCAATTTAGATTTGCAAATTGCCCAGCATTATTACCTAGGTAATAATAAATTTTACCTGCTAACCTTGCAGTGGCCGCAAGATTTACGCCAAGCGCAAAATAAGCTACTAGAAATGTATGGCTTTATGTTGTTAATTCTATTTATCATGAAAATATTCACGCCCGATAGCAAAATGGTCTCGGCCAAATTTATTCTGTATGCCTTTGTTGTGTTCATGGTAGTGCCAGGATTAGTAGTTAACACCGGCTTTAAAAATCATTTTCATCGTCCGCGTCCGCGTGAAGTGCACCAGTTTGGTGGCCAGCTGAACTTTAAGCCAGCGTTTGTGCACTCAGAAGAATGCCCCACTAACTGCTCCTTCGTGTGCGGTGACGCAGCAGCCATGTTTACTTTTTGGGCTTTCTTACCGTTTTTTCGCCGCTGGTGGAAATATATCTATGGCACTTTTGTGTTTGCTGTAGGGTGTTTATATGGTTATATTCGCATTGGTCAAGGCGGGCACTTTTTTAGTGATGTGGTGTTTGCGGCGCTGTTTACCTACATTGGCGTGTGGCTGGTGTACTGGTTTTTTTATAGTTATGCGCCCAGAGGGCTTAGCGAGCCGGGCTTGCAAGCGAGATGCCAACGGATTAATAATTGGCTGTACAAGCGAATTAGACGCAGAAATTAGTCAGCGTTTTTTTAATTTTCAACTTTCTAGCGAAATCCTATAAGGTTGTTATTTTATTGACGCATTGCGCAATCGCGCACTTCAATGTAGAATTAATTTTTTCACGATAGTAATAAGTTATAACTTAAATAAGCGCAATTTAGGCTTACACCTCAAGCGTCATTAAAACACGATGTAGATGGCCGCAAAACAAGGCTGTTTTTTTATTTCCATGGATGATTGTGCAACACGGTGCGTTGCTAATGAGAACATAATTTCATGACATTATCTGAACAGTTATCAACGCTTAGTATTCCCCGAGGTTATACTTTTTTATTTGCTGGAATGACATATGGCGGTTGTGATGATGCCAAAGTCAATATTCAGATATGTGCATTGGCAGAAGGTTTAAGTCAATATTCTTTGCAGCTGACCTCTGTTGATAAAGCACTGCCTCAAATACCGGTAAACATTGGATGGTCCGAGCAGCAAATAGTCGTTCTTTGTCAACTTTTGTGCGCATTGGCAGAACCTGCCCATAACATAGCGTCGATAATGCAAATTTTCCAACAGAAACTGGTGTTTGAGCACAAAAAAACAGAGGCTGCAAATGAACAATATACCCAAGAGAATGCAAAAGTCAGTCAAATAGACTCCGAACTGGCGCAGTGCCAAAGTGAAGCAGCGAGGTTAGCTGAAGAGTTAGAGCTTATGCGTCGTGCAATGCAGCAAAGTAGTGTTGCTCCACATTCTCAGTCGCCACCTAGGACAATTACAGCTTCAGTTTCGGCTTTACGAACGCCTTCTAATCAGGTCGGTGCCAGCAGGCCAACTAGCCCCCCCAGTTCTCATCAGTCAACGCCTGAATCTGCTCCTCCGCGGTCGGCCCCAGCGCGAACGCCTGCTGATCGCGATCAAGAACTAGATAATCGTATTGCTGCTTTGCCTGCGGTTGTGTATATGATGTCGGATTTTGCTCAACCTTTTCTTGATGACCCAAGAGATCATAGAGGTAATAAACCTCCCAGGTCGCTCGATTTAAGTAAATTGAGTCTTTTTTTGTCGCAACTTGTTGAAAGCATTAAGCCACTTCCTGGTATCCGTAGGCATCCTTTTGGTTATTCAGTTCGGCTGCGCGCCTGTACATTAATTGAATGGTGTATGCACTATATACTCATCGATAAACAAATGGATGCAAGCATGAGGCGTGAGGAATATCGGCGGTATTTGTGTGAACATGTCTACAATAAAACAGTCGCAAAACTTAGACTATTACTGACAGATGTCACAACATCGTTTGCCGAACCTATTTGTAGAACCGTAATGCAAAATTTGACAGCAACGTGCGCGCGAAACTTGCCCGAACGTAGCCACGAAAACTGTGAGTTTTCAACGTTAAGTCGATTGGTTGAGATGACAACAAAACCTAAAGTAGAATCGGTTTGCGATTATAATAGCATGGTGAGGGCTGGAATTGACGCGATGGCACTTGATCAATTAAATTCGGTGTTAAAATCTTTGCTCGACTTTGTGAATGACTCAAAGCATGCGCATAGCCAGCTAGGTGATTCTTTTCAAATGATGTCGCCAAGGAAGCAATCTGGAATAAGAGAAATAGAACCCAGACAAAAAATCGTTAAAGAGATGGGTGAACTTGTTGCTGAGTTGAATGAGGATATCAAGTCGAATCCTTTCAAACGGACATTCGAGCCAGGCGATGATGACACTAAGAGCTTAGTAGCCTATCTAGACTATTTAAATACAATATTGTTGCAGCTTTACAGTGGTTTTTGGGGGGCGGATTATGCGTGATCTACATATTTTTGTCATACAGGCTTTACTTGAAACGCTAGATCAACAATGTGTAGACAACAGTAGAGGGGCTGAAATTGGCATTCCAGAAAGAACGTCTGGGAGCTTGCTAAAAAGTATAAGGGAGAACCTGAACACACATATGCAGCAAGCTCAGTATCTCAATGCCGCATGCTTGCAAAAAGTTTTATACTCTCTTAGCAGTTATAACGCTCAGAAAGAAGATGCTCTTTCAAATGAAGATTACAACCTTTATTTGCAAAAAATGGCCGACAAGCTTGTTGAATATAATCCAGCATATTGTGTTGATAGGTCTAATGTTCAAGGCGTTAAAACAGACCTCTTTGCTGCCTTAGATGCTTTTTTTAACCGCTTTTCTGACACACAAATAATTCAATTACCTACAGAATTGAAAAGTCATCTCATGGTCGGTTTTCGCGCAGCGGCAACGGCTGAATTTACGTTACAAACTGTAGTTGATAAGATGTATTTGCATCCTTATAGCTTAGTTACCCAGCCAGAATTGTTTACAGTTGAGGTTGGGGGTAAGCTAACACCTTTTCCAGGAAGAGATACATTTAAAGTAAAACCAACCAGCGCTGGTGGCGCTGCTATAAAGGCAAGCTATGCCCCTGACGAACAATCCGATGTAAGGCTCTATGATAAGAGCCAAAGTCCTCGTAAGGGTGGTGCTGCGCGAAGTGGCATAAAACGCGAGCTTCCAGAAGCAGGGAAAATTCATACGACTAAAAGTGTTATTGTGGGTTTACATACATTCTTAACTAAACATTTAGTCAGCTCAAACCCAGTTCATTGGTTGTGCCAGATTCAGCCAGATGTTTTATTGCACCAAATCCTTTATTTACTGCTAAGCAAGTGGAACCCTTGCTTGCGATATTATTTTTTCTTACGTCAAGTGCTGCTTGAAGAGCAAATAGCGATTGAACAGATTGCACCTGACCAGGAACAGAGCATTTTTTCGGTATATTTTGACCCGCACAAGCCTGCATTCACGATAAAAATGCAAGTTAACGTGATGTCGGGTCAATCTCATGGCCAACGTTTTGAGGCGAAAACAATCGACAAAAGCCCAATCCGAATTCAGCTGTCCTGTGAGGTAATAATGCGGCCTCTGGGAAATTTAGCGGCTTATGACTTTAAGTTTTTAGATTCAATACTAGAGGTAAATAGGCAAGCCTTGCAGTTGTTTACTGCGCTGCCCCGGTTATTTAAAGGGGGCGAGCTTTATGACTGTATCGCACGTTTTGATAGACTAGCTTTGCATTACAGAGCAAGTGGGTTATACGATTTTTCATGTGGTCCTGTAACAAATTCATTACGTATCGACGATAGCTGGCAATACCTTAATAATTTAAATATAACTGTCAAAGATGCATTGCAGCTGCTTGCCGAGATACCTAACATGGTGTGTGCTGACTTGTTCTCAGAATCAGCGCTCACAGAGCTTACAAATGGTGCTGTGTCTGTGAATGGAGATATTATAGCTGTTTTAGATGGAGCAGATCCTCAAACGCTAAAACAAGAATTCTTAATGCAGCTGGAAAAGGCGGGGTGTTCTGCAAAGGCGGCAGCCGATGTTGCCCCGGTGTTGTTCATGCTACTATCTAATAACATGTTCCACCCGATTGATAGTTTGTTTAAGATGTTTGAAGGTTATCTCAAACATGTCTATAAAAATGAGAAGTTTATATTTCCGAGTGTTGAGCCATTCGCACAAAGTGGTGTAAAACATCATATCACTTTCGATCACCGCGGTGATGCGTTAATATTGGAAACGTCACTTTGTGTTAGAGAAGTGCAATATAGCAACACTACCTTAGCTTATGATTCACTTGGTTTTGGTGATGTGGCAATCATTGTTTTTAGTGTGCGTTGCATTATACCACTGAACAAAGCACCGATTCGATTCGATGCTTTGAACTGCCAATATTCTCCAATAGTGTTTACTATGCACGAGGATATTCTTAACGGTTTTTCCCATAAAGAATTCATTCGTCGCAAACAGCTTGCCGATGAGCTTGGTTTTATGCTGAAAAAATTTGTCAGAGGTCAACTATCGCGGCTATACATGGATGAATATTATTTGGACGATAAAGCTCCCACCGCTGTAGCGACGTTTTTTGATAATTTATTACGGCTCCACCGCTTCCCTAAAAAGTTATTAGATGACTATAAACGTTATAGCCTTTCGCCCCAAAAAGTACAACAGTGCTTCAGCCTTACGGGTGAGGCGTACAGGATTAAACTTTTAGAGGCGGCAGCAAAAGATTATAATCGTGATTTGGCATTCAATCATGTTACGGTAGTGATCCCTGAAGATATCAGTGTGAAGCGAAAGTATGTACTGCAATTGTTAAAAGAGCGTTTTGAAACGGTTCTTGGCGTGGGTATCACGAATGAATTTGTTTCTGCACATCTAGCATTACTTGATATTTTTACAGCACAATATTTCGCTGGACCTGCGGAGCTTGTATCAACTGAATTACAGGAGCAAATTAACATAGCACTGGGCGGGGATTCTATGGTATTTCAGGTGACTGAATTTGAAGCGGCCAGAGTTAATGTTTCGATAAACGCTGAAAACAATAAATATTACACTGTGGAAAATAGGCAGTTGTATGCAAAAATGATGATTGAAGGTTGTGTCGAACCGGTTAACTTCGAGGCACTATACTTGAGTATTACGTGTCAAATCAAGGTGTTTTATGCCGTGGATAAGCCGCTCGAATACTCACCAATTCGTATCACTTACAACCCTAGATTTTATGAAACAATCAGTTCTGAAATAGAAGGATGCCATTCCCCCCAATTTTTAGAAAACTGTCGTAGGGTATCTGATGTAATACGTGCCAGCCTGGTTACATTACAATCAGTTTATATGATAAATTTATTAGAGCGCGCAAAGGGAACACCTCCCAGCAACAGAGGATTCCCAAGTCAGGCAGCATTTTGGGAAGCTATGGAAAAGTTGTCAACTTAATCTTCGATTTTATCTTTAAATTCACACAAATCTTCAATAGTGCACGAGCCACAATGTGGCTTGCGCGCGGTGCAGGTATAGCGGCCGTGCAAAATTAACCAATGGTGCGCATCGAGTAAAAATTCTTTGGGCACAAACTTCATGAGTTTGCTTTCAACTTCTAATACGTTTTTGCCCGGCGCAATTTTGGTGCGATTTGAAACCCGGAAAATGTGTGTGTCTACAGCCATCGCCAATTGGCGAAAGGCGGTGTTTAAAACCACATTGGCGGTTTTACGGCCAACGCCGGGCAGGGCTTCCAAATCTTCGCGATTGTCGGGCACAACGCTATTGTGTTGTTCTACTAATGCTTTGCAGGTTTTGATCACATTTTTGGCTTTGGTGTTGAACAAGCCAATGGTTTTAATATAATCCCTTAATTTTGCTTCCCCTAAAGCATAAATGGCTGCCGGCGTATTGGCGACGGGGAACAGTTTTTTCATTGCTTTATTTACGCTCACATCGGTGGCTTGTGCTGAGAGAAGCACGCAAATAAGTAATTCAAAGGTCGAGGTGTATTCTAGCTCGGTCGTTGGGGTGGGGTTTTCAGCGCGTAAACGTTGAAATATTTCTTGGCGTTTTTGTTTGTTCATAGTGTTAATGCTTCCAAATATGTTTTTGTGCTAGGGCTATAGATGCCGTCATTGCGGGTTTCGAATATAGTCTTGCGACCAGGACGCCCCCGTCATTGCGAGGAGCGAAGCGACGTGGCAATCTCAATGACTCGGAGCGCAACACACGAGATTGCCACGTCGCTTCGCTCCTCGCAACGACGGGCGTTTCGTCTTCGTCACGCTTTAAAGCGTGCTCCTCGCAAGGACGGGCGTTTCGTCTTCGTCATTCTTTAAAGCGTGCTCCTCGCAACGACGGGGTTTTTCGATATTGCCCGTCTTTACGATTCTTTAATCTGCCCTCACAGTGACGATAACCGGTTCTTAGCACGCTCTACTGCGGCTTTGATCGCTGCGCGTTTTGCAGCGCGAGCTTGTTCGCCGTCGCCTAGTTTTGCTGCTTGATGTTGGGTTTGCTCTTGTTGTGCTTGCGTGTTCAAACGCAGGTTACGTGCTTCATAGCGTTTGCGCCATTTGGCTGTTTTGGCCATTTGGTCCACGTCATCTCGCTCTACGGGCACCAAGTGAATGCAATCCATTGGGCAGGCTGGGATGCAGAGTTCGCAGCCGCTGCATTCGTCGTTAATAATGGTGTGCATGGTTTTTACGCTGCCTACAATGGCATCTACCGGGCAAACGTAAATGCACTTCATGCAGCCAATACATAAGTCTTCATCAATATAGGCCACGCTAGGTGGGCGGTAATTTTTTTCAACTTTGGGTAAGTAGGGTGTTGGCGAGGTCTGCATTATTTCAGCTATGGCTTCAAGCACGGGCACGCCACCGGGGGCGCACAAATCAATTTCGGCATCTCCCGTGGCAACGGCGTTGGCATAAGGACGGCAGCCTTTGTAACCACATTCCTCACATTGGGTTTGTGGCAGCACGGCGTCGATTTGATCGCTGGTTAAACTAGGAGGCATCGTTTTTGGCGGCCTCTTGTAAGGCGTCAACTTTATCTTCTTCTATGCGTTGTAACAGCGGTTTGAATTTATTGATTTTATGGTCTAGTAATGGTTGCTGGCTATCTTGCCAGGTGAGCGGGGCAATGTTTAAAAACGCTTCAACGTCGGCGGCCAGTTTTGGTAGTACCGGTTTTAAATAAATGGTCAGCAAGCGAAATAAGTTTAAGCTTAAGGTGCAAATCAATTGCACTTCGGGCAGTTTTGCCTCATCTTTGGCTAGCGCCCAAGGTTCTTTTTCGGCTACATATTGGTTGGCTTTATCGGCCAAGCGCATAATTTCGCGCATGGCTTTGCTGTAATCACGGTTTTCATATTCTTTGGCAATTACCTCGGCGTGGTCTGAAAAATGTTGCCATAATTCGGACTCGGATAGTTCAGGGCTAAGCATAGCGTCAAATTTTTTGTAAATGAACCCGGCAGTACGGCTGGCCAAGTTAATGTACTTGCCCACTAAGTCTGAATTAATACGCAGACGAAAATCTTCAAAGTTCAAATCAATATCTTCGGCATTGTCGCCCAATTTGGCCGCGTAATAGTAGCGCAAATATTCTGGGTTTAAATGATCCAAATAGGTGCGGCCACGAATAAACGTGCCACGAGATTTAGACATCTTGGTGCCGCCCACGGTTAAAAATCCATGTGTGTGTACCGCCGTTGGCGTGCGGTAGCCTGCGCCATGCAGCATGGCTGGCCAAAATAAGGTGTGGAAATACATGATGTCTTTACCAATAAAATGGTGCAGTTCGGCTTGGCTGTCTGCTTGCCAAAAATCATCAAAGTTTAGATCAGGCTGGGTGGCGCAAAATTCTTTAAAGCCGGCCATGTAGCCAATGGGGGCATCGAGCCAGACATAAAAATATTTATTGGTTTCACCGGGAATTTGAAAGCCGAAGTAGGGCGCATCACGCGAAATATCCCAACTCTGTAAGCCGGCTTCAAACCATTCATTAAGCTTGTTGGTCACCGCGGGTTTTAAATGCCCAGACTCGCTCCAGGTTTTTAAAAAAGTTTCGTAATTTGGCAAGTCAAAAAAGAAATGCTCTGAATCTTTCTCAACCGGCGTGGCGCCAGATAGCACCGAGTAGGGTTCTATTAAATCCGTGGCGGCATAAGTTGTGCCGCATTTTTCACAGTTGTCACCATATTGCTCTGCAGCGCTACACTTGGGGCAGGTGCCTTTAATAAACCGGTCGGACAAAAACATTTTTCGCTCGGGGTCAAAAAATTGGCTAATGGTTTTGCGGCTGATATCGCCACGGGCGTTCAGTTTGGCGTATACCTCACCGGCTAACTCACGGTTGGCCTCGCAGTGGGTGGTGCCAAAGTGATCAAATTCAATGTGAAATTCAGCAAAATCACGCTGATGCTCAGCATGAATGCGCTCAATTAAGGCTTCCGGGGTAATACCTTCGCGCTCTGCTCGCAGCATGATAGGGGCGCCATGGGCATCGTTGCCGCAAATATAGTAGCAGTTATGGCCTCGCATTTTTTGAAATCGAGCCCAAATATCGGTTTGAATGTACTCCACCAAATGTCCCATGTGCAAGGGGCCATTGGCATAAATTAACGCACTGGTGACGAGAATGTTACGTGATGTCATAATCTTAACCGCTTATTTAAAGGGGGGAATTATACTAGAATTTTTAAGCCTTTGTCATGCACCAAATTCAGTAATTTCATCGCCGCGCCACGCGGGCGTTTCTCGCCTTGCTCCCAGTGTTTAATAGTCGACAGGCTGGTATTGAGGTATTTGGCAAACACGCTTTGGCTTACTTTTTCACGCAAGCGCACTTTTTTGATTTGCCGCGGGGTGAATTGTTTGACTTCGGGTAGGCACAAGACGTTGAATTTGCGCATGGTTTCAGCATCTGTGAGGCCTATATCATAAAGGCCTTTGACAGTGTCGTGCATGGCCTCGAGTGGTGTTAGTTCAACAAAGTCATCGGTTGTAGATTTTTTAGACATAAGGTACCTCAATGCATTCTTGGTTATTAAGTGTCATTTCAAGCTCAGTTTCTGTTTTGGACAGTAGTATGTCCGCAGCATCTTTAAACGCTATATTTTCTTGTGGGCTAATATTCGCCTTTTTATTCTTGGCATACCCATAAATAAAAAAGGCTCTATCTTCATAACGACAAGCAATAATGCAGCGATATCCCGCTCGTTTGCCAAATCCACGTTTGCCAATGCGCTTCTTATAAAGAAAGCGGGCTAGCTGGCCATCATGAAGGTCAGAACTAAGCTCGCTAATGGCTTGCACGAGGGTGGCATCGGCAATCCCGTTTTTAGTTTGCCACTTGGTAAAGTAGCGCGTTTTGAAGATCTTAAGCACAAATGGTACCCCTTAGTAACCTAGTTTGCAAGTGTAATCTTGACTACGATAAACAAATTGAGCAGGCTGGACAATGGTGGTTTATGACCAGAAAGGTGGCACAGGCCAGGGCAAACGCACTACGAATCTCGTCATGTTGTAAGATATCGTTGACCTAGTTTGTATGAGAATGTTTATTGCTGCTACATTTGTTCGTTTGAAAAAAATACGTCGTTGCGAGGAGCGTAGCGACGCGCACCCGAGGGCACAGGTCAATCTCATGAATTACATTGTAGTCTAGGAGACAATTGCCATGTCGCTGTGCTTGGCTATTTTTGTTTTTTAGTTTTTGTGCGTTCTGCTTAATTTCTTTCTAAACACCATGGCTTGAATTAGTCGAGATTTGCTTTGGTTGCGAGCTTTATGGTTTATTTTCTTGCAGTGGATAACTGCACGGGCTTCATAAGAATGAATTTTTGTTGTGGGCGGAGATTATTGTATTGTAGAAGGGCAGTCACTGTTATTACTTTGCGCGCTTCTGTGAATCGCTATGGTGATCTGGTGGGCTGGACATTCTTGTTGCTGCGTACAATATTCCAAACTACATCTTATTATTTTCCAGGCATAAAAAAGCCGAGTATTAAACTCGGCTTTTTATATTTACTTAGCTTATAAGTGGAGACGGAATCCCAACAGATAGGTAGTGGCTTTCTTACCATAACCACCACCGGCTGCTTTAGGCTTGTTCAAGTCTTGTACTACGCCACCTTCAACAACAAGTTGACCGGAGACATACTGAAGACCAAGCGTGCCTTGATGCACTAGTTCTGTCACGTTATTCCAGCGACCACTGTATTCAACCACAGCGTTGATCATGTGGCCTAGACCCCATTCACTAAACTCGGCGGGTGATAAACGGTACTGCCATGAAGTATCATACTGATAGCTGTTGATGCGGCTTTGTTCGCCAACTTTATAAAGGTAATCAACATCAAATTGGTTGCGGCCTTTAAAGTAAGTGGCAACAAGCCCTGCATCAGTGGCTCCATAAAGGTTCTTGGTTGTTGCACTGTTACCACTAGTGGTAACCGTTGAGCTGGTAGCGATGTCAGCGCCGGCCAATAAACCAAGGCGTAAGGTTGTATCTGCTGTATCTTTTTGAAACAAAGTACGACGGTAAAGTACTGTTACATTACTAATGCTTGGATTTTTTGCCGGTTTAACAACGGCCGGTGCCATGACCATAATCATGTCTTTGGCTGTGATACCGTAACCTACGGCTGTCATCATCACTTCCATTTTGGCCGTGTCATTGTTCATGTAAAGTTCGCGTAACATCCAGTCACCTTTGGCTAAAGGCACGGCAACAAAAGCGCGCAGGCCTAAACCAAACAAGGTTGCTGGAATTAAAGTAGCAATTAAGCCAAGTTGACATATACGTTTAGATAATTTCATGCTTCAGCTCCCTAGCGTTTCTTTTTAGATTTGGTTACGACTTCAATTTTACCGACAGTGTATCCTGCGTCTTTAATCGCGGCTTCAACGGCTTTGACATTAGCTTCTTTACCTGGCTTGTAAGTTATCCGACCTTTACGGCGTTTCAGGCTAACCTGAGCGCGCTGTACGTTTGGTAAATTGCTTAATTTCTTTTTAACGCCATAGACGCAAAATTGACATGTCATACCTTTAATGCCAGAAATAATAGTTTCTTGGGTATATTTCCCTGCAGGTTTAGTTGCTTTAGTTGCAGCTTTAATTGCCGTTTTAGTTGCTGGTGCTGTTGCGGCCACACAAATAAGTGGGACACATAACAATAATGCCAGTGTGTGGTGTTTTCTCATATATCAACTCCCTAGATATTCAAAGAACTTTCTAATAGGAAGTGCCAAATAGGCACTCGTAAACCCGATAATCCAGATAATTATCGAAAACCATAAAATTCGTTGGTTCCATTTGTGCATTTTCGCACATTTTTCAGCCAAGGCTTTGTCGGCAGGGCAGGCACGTTTTTTGTTTATGTACCAGTTAGAAGCAATAAGTAATATGCCTGAAACAAAGAACACCCAAAATTTGTGATTGCCTAAAACAACGAGAAATTCAAAATGGCTGGTCAGAGCAATCATACTGGCGCCTAGGCCAATTGAGACGAGTAAAATAGGGAGGGTGCAGCACACGAGGGTAACCGATGACGAAAAAAACACCACCCATGAAACGGCGCGCTCTTTAGATTCCTTTAACATAGTCAAGATTCCTTTCTAGTTAAGTTAGCTGTTGAGTGTATATTAAGATGTTTTTTTGGCAAGTTTTTTTATTAATTGTTATTTGCTTAACCAATACGAGCTCACGTATAATAAGGTTAAATTTACAAAGGAATGATTATGAGAGCGCGTTTATTAATAGTAGGTTTAGTGTTATTGGGTGTTGCGGGCGGCGTTTTTGCAGAGCAACAAGCGCAATATGAAAATGTGGCTAACATTCAAGCCACGGCTGAAAATTTTGTGCGCCAGCATATGCAAGCACAGTCACATGAAACATTGGCCTTACAAGCCAATAAGCTCGATAGCCGTATTCGTTTGGATAAATGCACTCAGCCTTTGCAAGCCACGCTGCCCAGCAATCTAGGGCGCGCCACAACCGTGACTGTAAAAATTGGCTGCTCTGCGCCCAAGCCTTGGAAAATTTATGTGCCCGTGCAAGTCAAGTTGACCTTAAACGTTTTAGTGGCTGCTCATGGCTTGCCCAAGGCGCATAGACTAGTGGCCAGCGATGTGCAAATCGTCGAAAAAGATAAGCGCCGTTTGAATGCGGGCTTTTTTCCGGCTGATAAAAAAATTATAGGCATGGAAACCTCACGCCGCGTTTCTGCTGGTGCTGCGTTTAGTTATCGCAATCTTTCACTGCCTTCAGTGATTAAAAAAGGGGAGGCGGTGGTGATTATTGTGGGTAATAAGCATATGCAGGTGGAAATGAAAGGCATCGCGCAGGAAAATGGCGCTAAGGACCAAGTTATAAGTGTGATGAATAAATCTTCAAAGCGTATTATTGACGCCAAAGTTATTGGCTCAGGCAAAGTGAAAGTAGAATTATAAAATTTCTTTATTAACTGCATGATTTTATTGCCAATCTAAAAAACTACTGATATAGTTTAACTCCAGCACGTAAATAGATTTGTCGTGTTTAAAAAAGTGTCAGCTTGCTGACATAGCGTTTAACTGCAACAAGGAGGATGAGATGTTAAAGCGTTTTCTACCGCCAGCTCTACTTTTATCATTATTTACTGCACCTGGCATGGTGTTTGCTTCTGGAGCCTCGAGCTCACTTAATTTACATTTAACGTCAAGTTCTTATGGCATTATCAGTTTGGTTATTTTCTTTGTAGCTTACCTTTTAGTGATTGGCGAAGAATATTTGCACTTACGTAAATCTAAGCCGGTTATGTTTGCTGCAGGCTTACTCTGGATCATCGTTGCTGTGGCCGGCGGCGCTATGGGCAAAAGTAACGAAGTGCACAGTATGATAAATCATAACATTTTAGAATATGCGAATTTATTATTATTCCTCTTGGTGGCGATGACTTACGTTAATGCCTTAATTGAGCGTAATGTGTTTGTAGCTCTACGCGGTTGGTTGCTGAAAAAAGGCTTTAGTTATAGAACCTTATTTTGGATAACCGGTTGGATTGGCTTTTTCTTATCCCCAATTGCTGATAATTTAACAGCAGCCCTTATTTTATGTGCGGTTATTTTATCTGTGGCCAAGGGCAATAAAAAAGTGATTGCGATTGGTTGCGTCAATATTGTTGTGGCAGTAAACGCCGGTGGTGCATTTAGCCCATTTGGTGATATTACGACGTTGATGGTTTGGCAAAAAAATATTTTGTCGTTTTTCCAATTCTTTCAAATATTTATTCCTTCTGTCGTAAACTACATTATTCCTGCTTTCATAATGAGCTTTGCAGTACCTAAGGAAGTTCCTGTGGCGATTGATGAAGATTGCAGGATGAAAGAAGGCGCGGTTACAGCAATCTTCTTATTCCTAATGACGATTGTTACTGCGGTTTCATTCCATACTTTCTTACATTTACCACCTACGGTTGGCATGTTATTTGGTTTGAGCTTTTTGCAGTTTTTTGGTTTCTTTATTCGTCGCAAACAGCGTATAGCCGCTGCTGCCACTGGAGAAGCTACTATGCAGACAAACTTTTTTGACTTCTTTCGCAAGATTGCAAATGTCGAATGGGATACGTTGTTATTCTTTTACGGCGTTATTATGTGCGTGGGAGCCTTATCGGTATTAGGTTACTTGGCTACGGTGTCGCATTATTTTTACGACCAACTGGGTACAGGCCTGCCGGCGATTCATCATGCTACGCCTGCAAATATATTGGTGGGTTTTGCCTCAGCAATTGTAGACAATATCCCGGTCATGTTTGCTGTGTTAACCATGCACCCTGTGATGTCTGAAGGTCAGTGGTTGTTAGTAACTTTAACAGCCGGTGTGGGTGGTAGCTTGCTATCAGTTGGTTCTGCTGCGGGTGTCGCTTTAATGGGTCAGTCTCAAGGTAACTACACGTTTTTTTCACACTTAAAGTGGACGTGGGCTATCTTTTTAGGGTACGCCGCCTCAATTGCTGTGCATCTATGGCTTAATGCAGGTACGTTCCACATACCTGTTTAGTTTTTCCTTTTTTGCCTCCTTCACGTCTGTGAGGGAGGCATTTTTTTTATATTTTATATTTAAGAATGGTCAATGTCTTACAGACAAGCACTATCTGCTCTGGTATGATTATTGCATTAGTTGAAAGTGGAACAGTTATTGCAATTTATAAGGACGTAGATAATGGCAGAGACTGAAGTCGAAGAACCAATTATTTCTAACGAAGAAGCAGATTCATTGCTTGAGCCTGAAGTGGGTTCGCGCGCTGGACAAGTGAATATCTACGAGCTTAATAATCTCAGCCAAACTTTTGTTAATCAACCGATCATGCAGTCTGTACTCGAAAATTTTCGGGTCCACGTGGGTGAATCTATGGTTGATTTTTTGCATCAGAATGTTGATATCCGCTTCGATTCTTTTGATTATCAGCCGGTGGGCGAGTACCTTAAAAAAGAAAGCTTTGTCTTTAATCTAGTGCAAATCAAAAATGCCGATGCTTTTTTCTTAATTAATTTAAGCAACAAACTCTTATTTAATCTCGTCAGTATTATATATGGTGGTTTTATTGCAGAAGAAACAGAAATTCCTAAAATTGCTTCTGAAACCAGTCGTCGAATTGGCACACGCTTAACAGAGCGGTTTATTCCTATGTTGCGTGAGTCAATGAAGCCGCTTATGGCGATGAATCCCCAATGGGTTAAGTGTGTGCCACAAGGGCAACTTATTTCCGATTTTTCAGATATTGAAATTTTCTTGGTACTAAAGTATGAATGCACTTTTGGTAATGTGAGCTCATACTTTCATGTTTGTTTACCACATACTTTATTAGAAAAAATCAACAACGAACGCATTCAAGCTAAGCGTAATGAAGCGAAAAATGCTAAAGACCCTTTGTGGCAAGCTCGGCTGAAAGACAACGTGTTAGATGCGCCGATAGAAGTGAGTGCCAATTTCCCCGAAATTCATTTAACCTTAGCCGAATTAATGCGCTTGTCATCAGGTGATGTGATGACCATTGGCAACCCAGAAGAAGCGCAAATTCGTTTGGGTAAAAAGAAATTATTTAATGCAAGCTTAGGCGCACAAGATGAAACCTGTGTGTTGACTATAACCGATTAATGTAAAAGGATGTAAGGCATGAGTGAAGAAGCAACACCAGAAGCGCCGGAAGCGGCCCCTAAAGCAGCTGCTAGTGGTGCCACGTTAGATTTAGACATGTTTATGGACATGAAAGTGGTTTTGTCGATTGAAATTGGCAAAAGTAAGCTTAAATTGCGTGATGTGCTTGAGCTATCAAAAGGCTCGGTGATTGAGCTGGATAAGCCTTTGGGCGATCCACTGGATGTGAAAATTAATGGTAAATTAATTGCTCATGGCGAAGTTATTTCTATTAACGACAAATACGGTATTCGATTATCTGATGTGGCTTCACCCAAAAGTTTAAGTGATATTGCCGATGAAGGCTAAGCTTGCTGCTCTAGGATTATTTGGGCTAGCGTCCAACGTATTGGCAAACTCGCAAAGCGTGCTGGCTCAGCCATCGGTGATAAGCTCGGGCAATGTGGGCAGCATGGCGTTAAGCTTAGTGGTGGTTATTGCTGCTATTTTGGTCGTGGTATTTGTGCTAAAAAAATTAATGTTAGGTAAGGCACGAGTTGGGAATATGCTTAACATTGTTAGCTCGGTGTCGTTGGGCACGCGAGAGCGTTTAGTGGTGGTGGAGGCCGATGGTAAGTTTATTTTATTGGGTGCTACTGCGCACTCTATAAATAAACTGCATGTCTATGAGCATAGCGAGCCTAAATTACACGCGCAGAGCGCTGAGCCAACAGAAAGCTTTATGAGTATCTTTATGAAAAATTTACGTAAGCAAAGGAATGGGTAAATGAAAACACGCAATGTATTAATTAGTACAGCGATATTACTAGCATTAAGTGTTTGTGTTGCGCATGCCGATCCGTTAAACGTGACGGCTTTTACTTCTTCGCCCGGTGCTAATGGCTCGACTACTTATAGCTTGAATTTGAAAATTATTGCTGGCATGACAGCCTTAATGGTGTTACCAGCATTGTTAATGACCATGACCAGCTTTACCCGAATTATTATTGTATTTTCTATTTTGCGCCAAGCGCTTGGTTTGCCGAGTGTGCCGAGTAACCAAATTTTGATTGGCTTGTCGTTGATTTTAACCTTATTTATCATGTCGCCGATTATTAACAAGATCAATGACACTGCTTTGCAGCCTTATATAAAGAGTAAGATTACTGAATCTGTTGCGCTTGATCGGGGTAGCGCGGTGATGAAAACATTCATGCTCAAGCAAACCCGTAAAATAGATCTGAATTTATTCGTTAAACTTTCTAAAAAACCGGTTGCTAGCCCTAAAGATGTTTCTATTATGGTCTTGATGCCGGCATTTTTAACCAGCGAGTTGAAAACGGCTTTTCAAATGGGGTTTTTCCTTTATTTACCTTTTTTAATTATTGATTTGGTGATTGCCAGCATCTTGATGTCTATGGGTATGATGATGTTGTCGCCATTAGTTATTTCGTTACCGTTTAAAATTATGTTGTTTGTGTTGGTGAATGGTTGGACCTTAATCATTGGCACTTTAGCAACCAGTTTTGGGGTAACATAGTCACAAGGAGAGGATAATGGCTATTAACTTAGGCATGAAGATGGATGTTGGCATGCGCCAGCAATTAAAGCTGACGCCACAATTGCAGCAAGCTATTCTATTATTACAAATGAATCAGCTAGAGTTGGTTGAAAAAATTCAAGAATATGCGGATGAAAATCCCTTTCTAGAAGTAGAGCAAACTGAACCCGCCAAAAGCGTTGAAGCTACAGCTGATGCGAGCACGCAAGATGAATATTCTATCTCTGCTGACATTGCCACCGGCACTTATCAACAAAGTAGTGGCATTGGTGGCACTGATGATATGTTTGCCAACATGGTTTATGATGAATCAATTAAAGATTATTTAAACGGGCAAGTTGATATGGCCTCGTTTAACCCTAAAGAAAAAATGATTGCGTTAACGATTATTGATTTATTAGCAGATGATGGTTATTTACACGCCTCGATAGATGAAATTGCCACCTCGTTGCTGGCAACACTTGAATTAAATATTGCCCACAGTGAAATTGAAGCGGTGCTAAGTACGGTGCAGCGTTTTGACCCGGTGGGTGTAGCGGCTAGAGATACACAAGAATGTTTGCGGGTGCAATTAGAGCTTATGCCTGAAGGCACGCCTGGAAAATTTCAAGCCTTGATGATTGTGCAACGTCATTTCAATTTGTTTATTGAGCATCGCTTAACACAGCTGGCCTCAAAAGCGAGCTTACAAACAGGTGAGTTTGAGCTAGCCATGAATTTAATAAAATCTTTACGCTTATATCCGGGTAAAGATTTTGTCACCTCTGACGAAGGCTTTGTACGCCCTGACGTGATGGTGCAAAAAGTAAAGAATAAATGGGTGATAAAGCTAAATGAACATGCCTCACCCAAATTATCGATTAACGCCTATTATTCTAGTATTAGCAAGCAAGCGAAAACAGAATCTGACCAAAAATATATGCAGAAAAATTTGCAGGAAGCCAAATGGTTAATTAAAAGTTTAGAAAAACGTCATGACACCTTATCTCGCGTGGCGAGTTTTATTGTGGCCAAGCAGCAAGATTTCTTTACCCACGGTAAGCAGCAATTAAAACCGATGGTGATCAAAGAAGTGGCCCAGGCTTTAGAATTGCATGACTCAACAATTTCACGCATTACCACTAATAAATTTATTGCCACGCCACAAGGCATGTTGGAATTGAAATACTTCTTTTCAAGTAGCCTAACCACCAGTGATGGCGAATCTTGCTCATCAAAAGCCGTGCGCTCAATGATAGCGGAAATGGTGGCGGGTGAAGTGGCAATTAAGCCATTAACCGATAGCGATATTTTAGCAAAATTAGAAACGGCGGGCATTAATGTTGCCCGGCGCACGATTGCAAAGTATCGAAAAGCATTAAATATACCGGCAGTGAGCAAGCGCAAATTATTAGCTAAAAATATGCAGATGATCGCAGCTGCCCAGTAAATGTAGCGTGGGGGGCACTGAGTACTAAAATAGTTGTTTTTTAGGAAAATAAGTGCAAAAAACATTTAAGTTTAGGCTATTAAGGCCGATAAACTTACCGTAGAAAACCGTAAATTGGGATATAATGGAAATATCTCAACCAAATGGAGATTGAATGAGATGAGTGATATCAAAATACCTTCAATAACTACCCCGCAAACGACGTTGCGCGATGGGGTTAATTCTAAACAAAACGATGCAAGTAAAGCGTCCACGACGTCTAGTAACGTAAGTAGCCAACAAGCTTCTTACGTTAGTAATAGTATTGAGCAGCGCATTGAGCGTTTAGCGCAAGAGCCGGCGCCGAAAATTGACCAAGCTAAAGTTGATCGTATTCAAGCTGCCATTGATAACGGTGAGTATAAAATTGATACCTCCACTTTGGCCGATAAACTGATGTCGGAGTTTAATTGATGGAAACGTTAAAAGCGGCGGCTATAGCGCAATCTTTAACAACTTTGTTGCAACAATATAATGATCTACAAATGATCTTGAAGCAAGAGAGTGAATGTTTACAAGCCACTGTGGCTGAAACATTGCTAGATATTACTCAAGCGAAGTATCAAGTTTTAAATGAAATTCTTTTAACTAAACAAGCGTTGCAAACGACTTTAGACATGAATAAAGATGAGCCTATCGAAGGAAAATTAGTTGAAGCCATTAACCTGCTAGCTGTTTCAGGTGAGGTTAATCTGGGCGGTCTATGGCAGCAACTTCATACGCAAGTTGAAGCTTGCCAAAAATTAAATGCCATTAACGGGCGCACCATTTATTCTAGCTTAGACATTACGCAAAAAATGTTGCAAGTCTTAACCCATCAAGATGCCAAAGTTGAAGTGTACGATAATTTAGGCGTAATGAGTTAGCCGTTACTTTCATTCTAAGCCAGCTAGGTTGACTTTGCTTGTTAACTTGCTACCATCAAACTTTATTAATCTTCAGGGCGAGGTGTAACTCCTCACCGGCGGTAGTCTTTAACAAGAAAGCCCGCGAGCGTTTTGTTGCTTAGCAGCAAAAGTCAGCAGATTAGGTCAAAATCCTAAGCCGACGGTCATAGTCCGGATGAAAGAAGATATTATTTCCCGCATGGGAGCAAATTTTGTAATGTGACATTACCGTTAATGTCGCCTTGTAGTGTTTGCTGTCCATGGTTCTCGCCCTTTATTATTCGGTTATTATGTACGAAATGTATATGCGTCAGGCGTTACGTCTGGCTGAAAAAGGGCGTTATTCTTGTTCTCCAAATCCAATGGTGGGCTGTGTGCTGGTGCGCGATAATCAGGTTATTGCACAAGGTTGGCATCAGCACGCTGGTGGTGCGCATGCCGAGGTGAATGCCATTGTTGAAGCCGGCAACTGCAGAGGGGCTACGGCGTATGTGACTTTAGAGCCTTGTGACCATTATGGTAAAACACCACCTTGTACGCAGGCCTTAATCGCTGCCGGTGTTGCTGAAGTGGTGGTGGGCTGTCTTGATCCTAACCCTTTGGTTGCAGGTCGCGGCGTGGCGGCATTGCGAGCTGCAGGCTTAAGCGTTACGGTTGGGGTGTGTGAAGCAGAATCCCAGGCAATAAATCAATTTTTCTTTCATGCCATTATTCATGAGCGCCCTTATGTAATTGCTAAATGGGCTATGAGTTTTGATGGTAAAATGGCTACGCGAAGTGGTGATTCAAAATGGATCACCGGCAAAGCTGCCCGCCATAATGTGCACGAATTACGACATCAAGTTGATGCGATTTTAGTGGGTATGAACACGGCCATAGTAGATAATCCTCAATTAACCGCACGGAAGCTGGGGCAAAAAATTCCAGACGCTGAGCAGCCACAGCGAATTGTGTTAGACGGTGTTCGCCCGCGGCCTGAGCATTTGGCTTTATTTAAAGGTGATTTACCGGGTAAAACGTGGTTAGCCAGCGAGTTGGTGGCGGGCGATGATCATAAACTTATTAATTTACTCATGGTATTACACCAGCGTGGTCTCAATTCTTTATTGATTGAAGGCGGCTCGCAAACGTTAACCCAATTTCTTGATGAAGATTTGGTGGATGAAATTCACTGCTATATTGCACCCAAATTGATAGGGGGAGCAAAAGCGGCAATGCCATACGCTGGCAACGGGATAGAAAATATGCTCGATGCCCGGCGCTATGCCTTGCACGCGGTTGAAAAATTTGATGAAGATGTTTGCCTTATCTACCGTAAATTAAAGGAGCAGCAACATGTTTAGTGGCATCGTTTCTCAAACTGTTAAGGTGCATGCGCTGGATGATAAGCCAGGTAAGCGTGATATAACCTTAGAAATGCCCGAGCAAATCGTCCGCTTAAAAATAGGCGATAGCGTGGCAGTCAATGGCACTTGTTTAACCGTGGTAACGTTGACGGATAATTTGGTTAGCTTTGAAGCGGTGCCGCAAACTTTACAAGCCACCAATTTGGGGCTGCTGCAAGTGGGCGATAACGTCAATGCTGAATTAGCTATGTGCTACGGTGACCCTGTCGGCGGGCATATGGTGCAAGGGCATGTTGATACGACCTTGCTGATTAATAATATTATTGTTACCGGCGCAGCCTATGAGGTGAGTTTTAATTTGCCTGAACGCTACCGCGCTTATGTGGTAGACAAAGGCTATGTGACGCTTGATGGCATGAGCATTACAGTGCAAAACGTGCAACAAGATACTTTTAGCGTGGCGTTAATTCCCCATACACGCGCGGCCACTATTGCGGGTGATTATAAAGTGGGTAGCGCGGTTAATTTTGAAGTTGACATGATGGCAAAATATATTAAAAATTTAATGGAGACTTACCGTGCATGATATTTTTAAGCGCTTAACCGCTGGCGAATTTGTTATTTTACAAGATGACGCCGGGCGTGAAGATGAAGCCGATTTAATTATTGCTGCTGAGCATTTAACCTACGACAAACTCAATTTCATGTTACGTGAAGCCGGTGGTTTTATTTGTGTTGCTATGGCCGGTGAATTGCTGGATAAATTACAGATTCCACAAATGGTCTACAATAATAACAGCCAATTTAACACGCCGTTCACCTTGACGGTTGAAGCGGCCAAGGGCGTGACCACCGGCGTGAGTGTTGCCGACAGATTAACCACCATTCAAACTCTTATTAATCCTCGGGCTATACCTGCGGACATTGTTATGCCCGGCCACATTTCTCCTCTACGTGCTGCACCTCGCGGCGTGCTAGAGCGTCAAGGCCACACCGAAGGTAGCGTGGATTTGATGCAGTTAGCCGGCTTAACGCCGGCGGCGGTAATTTGTGAATTAATGAATCTTGATGGCACCATGATGCGTGGCGCGCAATTAATTGAATTTGCCCAGCAACATAATATAGCTATCACCGATATTGCCAGCTTGCGTCAACACCGCCTGCAAACACAGACCGTACTAAAATCCACGGCTGAATGCCAACTGCCGCTGGAGAGCGCTAAGGATTTTAGTGCGCAAGTATTTGTGGATGAGCTCACCGGCTTAGAACACGTGGCGGTGTATCGCCCTGCAACGGGCACGCCTTACGTGCGTGTACACTCGCAATGTTTTACCGGTGATGTGCTGCACTCACAGCGCTGTGATTGTGGGCAGCAGCTTGAATTGAGTCTGCAAAAAATTGCCCAGCACGGCGGCGTTTTAATTTATTTGGCTCAAGAAGGGCGAGGCATTGGCTTAAGTAATAAAATTAAAAGTTACGCCTTGCAAGAGCAAAATATGGATACTGTTGAAGCCAATCACCAACTAGGTTTTGCGAGCGACTTGCGCGAATATTATCCTGCGGCGCAAATGTTACAGCAACTCGGCATTACCGAATTTGTGCTGCTAACCAACAATCCCGATAAAATACAACAGCTACAAAATTTTGGTTTGAAAAT
>JAWUVP010000031.1:0-15615 GCA_034112285.1 Gammaproteobacteria bacterium | reverse complement strand
AATTTTTTGCGCGCGAAAACACCTTGAGCCTCGGTGTCTGTAACGGCTGCCAAATGTTGTCGCAATTAAAAAGTTTAATTCCAGGCGCAGCGCAATGGCCTGAATTTGTGCGCAACACGTCAGAACAATTTGAGGCGCGCTTTGTGATGGTAGAAGTCATGAAATCTCCCTCATTAATGCTAACAAACTTACAAGGCTGGCAACTTCCCATTGTTGTGGCGCATGGCGAAGGTCGCGTGTCGGGTGATATTAATCAAAGCGATGTGGCTATGCGCTACATTGATCACCAAGGTCTTGCCACCGAACGTTATCCCTTCAACCCTAATGGCTCAGCAGAGGGCATTACCGCTTTAACGACTGCAGATGGTCGTGCTACCATCATGATGCCGCACCCAGAACGGGTGTTTAGAAATGCACAATGGTCATGGACTCCTGAAGCCGATGGTGAAGATAGCTCATGGTTGCAATTGTTTGCTGGTGCGCGAGAGGCGCTTAATTAACTTTATGGTAGCGCACGCATGTTTGGCAGCGATTGAAGTCTTCGCCTAGTTTTTGTACATGAGTTTTAATATGCTGTCTGCAGCACTCAAGCTGTTGCTTGTTGTTGGCCGTTGCATAATGTAGTGCTACTGGAGGTAAACCATGCCCATGCAAAAATCTGAACAGTTACGAGAACAAGGCAATACCTTCTTTAAACAACAGCACTATGATAAGGCGCTTGAATGTTATGAGAATGCAACTAAAGAATCGAACGATAATATAAAAGCCTGGTCAAACTTAGGGATCTGCCATAAAAAGTTAGAAAATATAAATGAAGCTATGGCTGCATTCGAACGTGTGCTTGAGCTTGATGCTATGCACGTTAAGGCAATGCAAAACTTGGTGGATATTTTTCGTAAACTTGATTTAGAAAAATCACCTGAACTTGCGCTTAAGGTCTTCTCTTTCCGCCAACGCCACCAGGCAAAATTATGTTTTTTATCAGCAGATTATAAATTGACAAATGATGGCAGAGTCATCATTTTGGAAATCACCCGCGGTCTGCAGTCTGGCCACCGTGGTGCATTTTTACATGGTCAATTTTTAAAAGATTTACTTCCAGCTGCTGCAACAAAGGCCAGGTTGCCAGCTATTGTTATGACAAAACAAAAAGGTCATCAATGCGTAGATAAGCCATTAGCGGCAGTAATGAAAGAGAAAATAAAAGTAGATCCTTCTACCGCGCAAGATTTACGAACATTATCATCTTATAAAAGTTGTTATGTAGAGTTTGAGTTGCCACCTACGCCCATTGCTTGCCCATATTTAATGGTAGATGATATTAATGTGGCCCAGGCTTGTGAAGACAAATCGATGCTTCATCAAACTTGTGTGCGGGCAAAACAAACACATGTTAGGCCAAGAACGTTTGTACTTGATCGAAATCAACCGTATTCTCCCGCTTTATTAAGCCAAATAAAATCTCATGTTGGTGAGCATGGAAAATATGTGATTAAAGCGCCTGGTCAAGAAGAGTCAAGAGGGGTGATTATTGTTAGCTCAGCTGACTTGCCAGACATTCTGCCTCGTTTGTTTTTATCTGAAGAACAAGCAGCGTATGAGTTTGCTCGTAAGCATCCTGAGTTATTAAAATCAATCTTAAAAACTAAAATTAATCCGCCAGAAATAAATATGTTAACCGATGATAAAGGGTGTTTTTTGGTGGAAGAATATATAGCTAATAAACCGATTGTTGAAAAAGGAAAAATGTACGATCCAACCGGACGCGCATTTTTTTTGGTGGCTCGCGATAACGACGTTTGTCGCTATATCCCTATCGATAATTATTGGCGTCTACCCGATAAGAGTATTAGAGAAAAAGGGGTTGCTTTGCGTGATAAAATAATTCCTAGTTATCGCAAAGATACAGTCACGGTGGCTACCGTGAATCCAGCAGACAACGAGCTTATCCATCAACAATTCTCTGGAATGATGCCGGCAATAATCAGCAATTTATTTGAGCGTGATTTATTAGCTGAATTTGCTAAAGAGCCACAGCCTAAAGTTAAATATTATGGGTATCTTATGTACGCAAATAGCGCTACCTTATTGGGCAACTATCCTCTCGTTGAGTATTGTTTCGCTAGAGCAAAAGAGACTATCCCTTCTAAAGAGTATGAATATCGGGTATATCATGAGTTGGGAATACTTAGAACACGCCAGGGTAAATATGCCGAGGCAATTGGATCTTTTAACACAGCCATTCAATTTAACTCAGCGTCTGAAATATCTTATCTACGTCGTGGAATTGCGTATCATTTGCAAGGCGATGTTGCTAAGTGTCAGGCGGACTTAAAGACTGCTGCTAAAACCAACCCAAGGCGTGTGGAAGTACTTGCTGCTGAATACGGTATCTCCTTAAAAGGTATTACTTAAATAGTCTAGTGTAATCCCCCCGTTATTATATGCCAGATAAAATAGAATTTTCGATTATGCTGGCTGTGAAGATTTACAATTAAGATATACTGCAAGCTGAAGGCGATAGTGAAGCTGCTGCCGTGCCCAATCCATTAAAAAACAATTCCAGCATGTCAATATGATTTGCTGTTGTTCCATGGTATGTGCTTGTGCAGAATAAAACACGGTAGAAAATAACAGTGTTAATAGAATTATTATTGACTATTTTATATGGCTTTCATAGGTTGATAAGGCTATATGTTAACATGGTTTCTCTATGAGAGAATCCTCCCTTAGGGGGAGTCTATCTATAAGAACGTTCAACTTGTTAAAAATATTTATTTTTTACCGCAAGAGAGTTTATGCTGCTCCCAATCAGTTCTTTGGCATGCCACACTGCAATAATGTACGCTTTTACAGCGACTACAACGTAAGAGCTTAGGTGTAACAGCTGAACATTTTGGACAATATACATATTTTGATAATCGTTCGCCGTGTTTATCGAAAAAATAGGGGGCTTCACCTTGAGAAGCCCAGTACCCTTTTTGGTAATCAATCCCTAATGGCTCATGAGGCTGTATGTCGCGATTCGCATAAAACATGAATAGAGGCAGCCCATCCATAATATAAAAGTTACGAAACAGATTGGTGGTGGCAATTTCTGTGAAAGGTTTACCTAAATCATTTAGATGTAACGAGCCTGCTGCATTTTCCTGAAATATTTTATAAAATTCTTGTGGTGATACTAATTCTCGCTCGGCGAGTTTATCTAATGTCCCAGGATAGTAAAAAGTATTTGTTATGCCGGCTTCTTTTATTCTGCGATAGTAATAATAGTAGTTAGACGCTGAGCGAGGCATTTGCTGGATAAAACGCGTCCAACCCCCGCGGCGCTTAGCGGAGATGTTCCAGCCTTTCAAATTAAGATCAGTCATCGCATAGACTGCATCGGGGCTCCGAAGCGAGTCACCGAAAACACCCGAGTAAGCTCCGACCAAAGTTAACCAGTCAATTTTTTGGCGGGCAAAAACCCCGAAACCAGTTTCTGGGCTAATATAGGCAATGTATATCCTGTCAGTGCCGATATTGGGCCGGAGCAATAACTCAACAAATTGACCACGCATTTCTTCATAGCACTTTTCTGAGTCTACCAGGGCAGCATGCTGTTTAATTTCGGGGTCATACCAAATTGTTTCAGTGTAATGAAAGAGCTCATTGCCTTTCGAAGTATAAATTTCCTGAAAGTCATGAATCGTTATTCGACGAGGATCACCACCTGGCTGATCAGCATACCAAATTGACTTTGGTGATGTATCACAAAGCAAAGGAACCTCATTGGCAGGTTTAACTAGCGATTGTAGCAGCTGTCGAAACATAAGAGTGTGCACCTAATTGAATGACAAGAACCGGCTACTATAACGCTTATGATATAAAAAATAAATGGGGGAATTGTCGTGTCGAAAAGAGCGGTGTTTGTTGCTTGAACAATGGCACGGTGAACAAGAGGAAAATAGAGCTAGTTGCTCGTCTTTGATATAGGCATTATATTCAAACTCGTTGTCTTACAATAATAGCGCCCTAATTTTGCTCAATTGCCAAATCAACCTTCTCAATTTTTTCAAACCGTGAGCTAATCTTGCGTGCCGAAGTATGGACATCATCTACATCTTTATGCGCTTGCTCAATATGTTTCGCCAGTTTGGTCATGCGTTCTTGAAAGCGGTTAAAGTCTTTGCCTAAGTGGCCTAAATGCTCTTGGATAATGTGCACTTGCTGGCGGGTAGCGTCGTCTTTAATTACGGCGCGGGCAGTCGTTAAAATGGCCATTAAGGTTGTCGGTGAGGCTATCCATACTTTGCTTTTTTGTGCCAGCTGTACCAGGTCTGGGTGGTGGCCATGAATTTCGGCAAAAATAGCTTCGGCGGGAATAAACATCATAGCGCCATCGGAGGTTTCACCTGGGATAATATATTTACCAGCAATGTCATTAATGTGCTTTTTAATATCTTGCTTAAACTGTTTGCTGGCAGCAGCACGGTCGCTTTCGGCAAGTGTGTTATCAAACATGCGTTGGTAATTTTCTAATGGGAATTTTGCGTCAATACACACATTACCGGTAGGCTCAGGTAAAAATAAGACACAATCGGCGCGCACGCCATTTTTAAACGTGTGCTGCATGGCATAGTTTTGTTGCGGCATAATATTTTGCACCAAGCCTTCAAGCTGCACTTCACCAAATGCACCACGTGAGCGTTTGTCGGCGAGCACTTCTTGCAAACTCACTACATTGTTAGATAGCTCGGTGATTTTTTGTTGGGCCTGGTCTATTAAAGCTAAACGTTTAATCACATCTTGGAAGGTCGCCGTGGTTTTTTCAAAACCTTCACTTAAACGTTTTTCAACTTGCCCGCTGATCTCTTTTAGGCGCGTATTGGTTTGCTCGGTGAGCAGGGCCACTTGTTTGTCGGTTTGGGCGGCGCTTTGTTTTAAGGTGTCAATAATTTGTCCGCGCAAAATATCAAATGATTTCATCAAATGTTCGGTGAGGTGGCTTTGCAATAGGCTATTTTGTTCAGCAATTTGTTGCAGCCTTGGCTCTAGATTATTTTGTTGCGGGCGGGTGACTTGCCAGGCAATAAACAACAAAGCCAGCAAGCAAGCGCTGGATAAAATTAATAAGGTTATGATCATGTTGGGCCTATACATTATTAGAGAATTAATGGTAAGATTATTCCATAAATTTGGATGCTTGTCATGGAGCTTAACACCCTACAAAAAATTATCTTGTGGATTATTCCACTTGTCTTCGCGATTACCGTGCATGAAGTGGCGCACGGCTGGGTGGCCAACAAGTGCGGTGACCCCACCGCAAAAAATGCCGGACGCTTAACGCTAAATCCCCTTAAACATATAGATCCTTTTGGCACGATTATTATCCCGGGTATCTTGCTCATTTTGGGTGGCTTTGTGTTTGGTTATGCCAAGCCTGTGCCGGTTGACTGGCGCAATTTGCGTAATGGTCGACGTGATATTATTTTCGTGGCCTTGGCTGGCCCTGCGGCTAATTTGGTTATGGCGATGCTGTGGGCATTAATTTACAAGCTGGGCGGCATGTTTGTGCACGGTGGCGATAGTTATGCTGGCTTTTTGTTTGCTTACATGGCCCAAGTAGGCATTATGATTAATTTGGTTTTATTGGTGTTGAATTTAATTCCTATTCCACCGCTAGATGGCAGCCGGGTGGTGGCTTGCTTGTTGCGTGGCAAAGCGCTGTATTATTATTCGCGCATTGAGCCGTATGGCTTCTTCATTTTATTAGGCTTAATGATGGTGGGTGCACTGTCTTGGTTTATGGTTCCTTTTATTAATTTGTTTTTAGGATTGATTAAGTCGTTGTTTGGCTTGGCCATGTAACCCCTATAAACAGGCATGCTTTAAGGAGAATAACGTGTCAAAATTTATCTGCCCGCAAATTATCGGCCACCGCGGTGCTTGCCATTATTCACCCGAAAATACCAAGGCCTCCATTGAGCTAGCAGCCAAGCAAGGGGCTAAATGGGTTGAAGTCGATTTGCAATTAACCCAAGACAATAATATTGCCATTATTCATAACCCCACCGTTAATAAATGCACGAATGGGAAGGGTAAAGTTATTAAAATGGATTTTGCCGAAATTGCTAAGTTAGATGCGGGTAGCTGGCACAGTGAGCAATATGCGGGGCAAAGAGTATTATCATTAGAGCAATTGTTAAAGCTGGTGATTCGTTTAAAAATTAACGTTAATTTGGAAATAAAGTCCAATGTGGGTTTAAACGAAGAAACGGCGAGTATTGCGGTTAAAGCAGTTAAAGCAATATGGCCAAAGGATAGGCCATTGCCCTTATTTTCAAGTTATTCACTCACCGCAATTGAAACAGTTAAAGAACACTATCCCAAAGCGCCTAGAGCCATGATTGTGGGTGAATGGAATCAGTTTGTAAAACGCGCCATAGTCGATTTAGACTGCTCTAGCATCAACGTCGATAGACGCTTAATTACCCCGCAACGTTTAGCGTGCATGCACGAAACGGGCAAGCCGGTGATTATTCACACGGTGAATGGTTTGGCCAGCGCGGTGAAATTTATTGAAATGGGCGTTGATGGCTTATTTACTGACAGACCGGGCGATATTATTGCTGCTTTGCAAGCTAAAGGACTTTATCGTTCAACCTGAGGTATGTTAGAATTACAGGGTCATATTAATAGGAAATAACTCATGCTAAGCCTTTGCTTTATAATTATACTCATTCTCGCATCTTGGATCTTACTCTATCATCGCGCTAGCTTATTGCTGTGGACGGGTGTTAATGCCGTTTTGTTGGTGTTGGCGAGCCTCACACCGGTGAGTATGTTCACGCTCATTATTTTCTGGGCTCTATTCTTGGTGATTGCCGTGTTATTTAACATTGGCCCCTTGCGCAAAACCTTGCTCACTCGCCACTTATTTAAGCTTTACAAAAAAATTATGCCTAAGATGTCTAATACCGAAAAAGAAGCGTTAGATGCCGGCACCATTACTTGGGAAGCCGATCTGTTTTCAGGCAAGCCAGACTGGTACAAATTGCTAAACGTACCTACTGCAGCGTTCACCGCCGAAGAGCAAGCCTTTATGGATGGTCCCTTAGCAGAGCTTTGTACCATGATTGATGATTGGGATATCACGCATAATCGCATGGATATGCCTCCCGAAGTTTGGCAGTTCTTGAAAGAGAAAGGCTTTTTCTCATTTATCATCCCCAAAGAATATGGCGGTTTAGCTTTTTCACCTTTTGCTATTTCACGCATTTTAGTTGTCTTATATGGCTTGAGTACAACGGTGGCGTCAACCGTTGGCGTGCCCAATTCATTAGGGCCCGCTGAATTATTATTGATTTACGGCACCGACGAGCAGAAAAAACATTACTTGCCTCGCCTAGCCAATGGCGACGAAGTGCCTTGTTTTGCTCTGACCGGCTTAGAAGCAGGCTCCGATGCTGCCGCCATTTCCGATAGTGGTGTGGTTTGCAAAGGTGAATTTGAAGGTAAAGAAGTTGTTGGCATTAAGCTTAATTTCAACAAGCGCTATATTACGCTTGCGCCCGTAGCCACCTTGATTGGTTTAGCCTTTAAAATGCGTGATCCTGAACACCTAATTGGTGACGTGGATGAATACGGTATTACTTGTGCCTTGTTACCGCGTGATATTGCCGGTATGGAAACAGGCCGTCGCCATTACCCCTTGAATCAAGCCTTCATGAATGGCACCGTTACTGGTAAAGATGTTTTTATCCCCATCGATTGGATTATTGGCGGACAAGCCAATGCGGGTAAAGGCTGGCGTATGCTTATGGAATGTTTGGCTGCCGGCAGAGCGGTTACCTTGCCATCAAGCGGCGTGGGTGCCAGTGTTTTGTGTGCACACACAACCGGTGCTTATGCGCGTATTCGTAAACAATTCAACATGCCAATTGGCAAGTTTGAAGGCGTTGAAGAAGCCTTGGCGCGCATTGGTGGGCATGCTTATATGTCAGATGCGGCCTTACGTTTGACGTTAAACTACCTCAATATGGGCGAGAAATCTGCTGTAGCGGCCGCGATTGTGAAATATCACATGACAGAATTAAGCCGTAAATGTTGTGACGATGCCATGGATGTTCATGGCGGTAAAGGCATTCAAATGGGCCCAACCAATTATTTGGCGCGCGGCTATGAAGGCCAACCTATTGCCATTACGGTTGAGGGTGCCAACATTCTTACCCGTAGTTTAATTATCTTTGGCCAAGGCGCCATTCGCTGCCATCCTTATGTGTTGAGCGAAATTCGCGCTACGCAAGAAGATAACTTCAAACAATTCGATAAAGCTATGACGAGCCACATTGGTTTTGTTATTAGTAATTTCTTCCGTACGCTTTGGCTGGGCATTTCTGGCGCGCGCTTTGTGCGCACACCCACACATGGTCCAAGCAAGCGCTATTACCAAATCTGGACCCGCTATAGCGCCGTGTTAGCTTTCTTTGCTGATATGGGCATGTTTGTGCTGGGTGGCTCTTTAAAACGCAAAGAAAAACTTTCGGCGCGTTTTGGTGACGTTTTAAGTTATCTTTACATTGGCAGCGGCGTGTTAAAACGTTTTCGTGATGAAGGTCATCAGGCTGAAGATGCGCCATTAATGCACTGGGCATCGCGTGAATTAATTTATAAAACGCAAGAAGCTTTACATGAATTGATTCGTAACTTCCCCGGTAAAATCATCCCGATGTTATTACGTATTATTATTTTCCCATTGGGACGTTTATATTCTAATCCGCTCGATAGTTATGGTGCTGATGTGGCAAAAATAATGTTAGAGCCTTCTGCCGCACGCGATCGTTTGGTGTCTGGTGTTTATATATCTGAGGATGTTAACCATAATTTAGGACTGCTAAATGTCGCCTTAGAAAAAGTGGTGGCTGCAGAGCCTATTTTGAAAAAGGTTCATCAAGCTTTTCGTGATGGCACTGTAAAGGGTGACACGGTTGACCAACGGGTTGAATCGGCCGAAGCGGCTAACGTGCTCACTAAGGCAGAAGCCGACCAGGCGCGTGAAGCCCAAGCGCTAACACGCCGCGTGATTATGGTGGATGACTTTTCTGAAGCAGAGTTAAAAGCTAAATAATCGTAAGCGCTTATGGTTCACTTCTGGTGGGCTATAAGCGCTTTTTTTTCTTTTGCAATAAGCTGACAGCTATGCCGGTTGCAAATATCAGTGGCACTCCATAAACAGCCCAATACCAAGTGTAAATTCCAGCAGCGCCAATATACAAATAACAACCTAGCCCCCAAAAAACGCCAAATACGATACTTGAGTAGGCCGCTGCGCGCGTAACTCGTGGCCAATAAAATCCGGCTAGCAACGCAAAGGACAGGGCCACAATAGGAATGTTGGCGAGTATCATATCGTTAAGAATGCTGTTGGAAATAATATTGGCCAGAACATAGACGATTATCACGCAAATGATGCTCAAGCTATAAGTACGCCGCATGCCTTGGGTGCTATTAAGCTTGCCTACTAGTAATGTTACCATGGCATTCCACACGCCGCTTAAGGTGGTGGCGCCAATAGAAAACAACACCGCATAAGCAATGCCTTGGGTATAGCTAGGCAGGTTGTGCTTGAGTATGTAGGGTATAGCGAAAGTTGGGTTGCTTAACTGCACGCCCTTATTACGTAAAATAGCTGTTGCCAAAATGCCAATGCCATAGAGCACCGCAATAAGCATTGCGGCGATAATAACCGCCCATCTCGCGACCTTGGCGTTTTTTGCGGCGACTATTTTTTGCCCGTACCATGGCGCTACAATGTAGCTAAACATGGTGAGCACAATCAGAGAGATTAAAAATTTTATCGGTAGGGCTTGTTGCATTTGCGTAAAGCTCAGTGCGCTTACCGGAGCGTGGTTTGGCATGTGCGCGGTAAAAAATAAAATGCTGGGAAATAATATAACAACAAGACAAAAACTCACCACGTCGGTGTGAATAATCGACACTAATCCGCCACGACATATCATCAGTACAATTAATACGGTAAGCGCACCGCTAATTAACCATAAAGAAGCGTGTGGTAATAGGGGTGAAAACAATAATGCCAGTGATTTTAAATAAACTGCACTAAAGCCGAACATTGCGAGCAATAATACTGTGGCAACAAAGTGCCCCATGGCCGGTGAATAACGCTCTGAAAAATAATGCGCCACAGAAACTCCGTTAAAACGTTTCCATTTTTTGGCGACGGTTAACGCGTAAAATAATAGGCCAATTAAAAAGACTAAGCCCAGACTAAGCCCCCACCAACTGGCAAGATAGCCTATAGATGAAAAAGCGAGCAGGGTGGCGGTGTTAAATTCAGTCATGACCAAGGTGGCGACTAAGGGAAATAATTTGGTTGATCGGCCTGCCAGCAGGTAGCTGGTTTCAGTTTTGACATGGCGAGTGTGCCACCAGCCGAGCGAGATGATGAAGATAATAAAAATAACAAAGATGATGCTGTTGAATAAAATCATAATTTCCCGTCATTGATTAATTTTAGGGCAAAGCCATGTCTTCGATATACACATCGTTAAGCATGCGCGTAATGGCAAGTTTTGGTGGATTTTTGTGTCCACTGCTCTTTTTTACTCTCACTGCCATTATTGGGGGAGAGGTCATAATAACGCTTTTTTCCCTTGGCTTACAATCGTGTAAGCAGTATAAATCTACCGGATTAAAAATACAATTAATATCAATTGCTTAGGGGTGATTTTGGCGTGAATGTTGCCTTGTACTACTCTTACTGAGTAAGAGGGCAAAAACAACTTCAATTTTGACCCAAACACGGTAGAATAAGTGAAAGCAAGACTAGAGGAAAACCATAGGTGAAGAAGATTTGGTTAGAACATTACGATAAAGGTGTCCCCGCAGAGATCGATCCACATAAATACGACAGCTTGGTCGATTATCTCGATAAAAATCTCAAAAAATTCGCGTGTCGCCCGGCATTTTCCAACATGGGTTGCCAGTTGACCTATGCAGAAGTCGATCGTAAATCACGTGATTTTGCCGCTTATTTACAAACAGAGCTTGGCTTGAAGAAGGGCGATCGGTTTGCGATTATGATGCCTAACTTATTACAATATGTGATTGCCATGTTTGGCGCATTACGTGCCGGCTGCACCTTAGTGAATGTTAACCCACTTTATACGACGCGTGAGTTAGCGCACCAATTAGAAGATTCTGGCGCAAAGGCCTTATTAGTGCTGGCAAACTTTGCCAATGTGGCGCAAATGGCGCTGCCTCACACGCAAGTTGAACATGTTATTGTCTCGCATTTAGGCGATGCTTTACCCACATTAAAAGCCAAGCTGGTTAATTTTGTTGTGCGCTATATTAAAAAGATGGAGCCACGCTGGTTTATTTCGGGTGCAAAATCTTATAGTAAAGTAATGAAAGATGGGGCGAACTTAACGTTTAACGAAGTGAAGGTTACTCATGATGATGTTGCTTATTTGCAATACACTGGTGGTACCACCGGTGTTTCAAAAGGGGCTGTGCTGACCCACGAAAATTTATTGGCCAATATCGGGCAATTGAATGCTTGGGTTAAGCCCTTCATTGACCCCAAAGAGCAAGAAGTGCTGATAACCTCATTGCCGTTATATCATATCTTTTCTCTCACCGTAAATTGCTGGACTTTCTTTCAAGAAGGCGCTTTGAATGTGCTGATTACCAACCCGCGTGATATCCCCGCTTTTATTAAAGAAATCAAAAATTTGAAATTCACTTGCACCACCGGTGTTAACACGTTGTTTAACGCGTTATTAAATGACCCTGAATTTAAAAAAGTCGATTTCTCGCATCTTAAATTTGTTATTTCAGGTGGAATGGCATTGCAGCGAGCAGTGGCTGAGCGTTGGAAAGAAGTCACCGGCGTAAATATTATTGAAGGCTATGGTCTCTCTGAAGCCTCGCCCGTTGTGAGCGCCACAGCGATATCAACCGAAAGTTACACTGGCAGCATTGGCTTAGCCTTTCCCTCCACTGAGCTTGCCGTTATGGATGACGATGGCCCTATGGCGCTCGGCGAAAATGGTGAACTTTGCGTGCGTGGGCCGCAAGTAATGCGAGGCTATTGGAATCGGCCCGATGCCACAGCAAAGGTTATTTCCAGTGATGGCTGGTTACGCACCGGTGATATTGGGCACATGACCCCAGAAGGGTTGTTTTATATTGTTGACCGCCAAAAAAATATGATTGTGGTGTCTGGCTTTAACGTTTACCCCAGCGAAATTGAAGAAGTGGTTTCACAAATGGAGCAAGTGGATGAAGTTGCCGCTATCGGAATCGTTGATGAAGGCACGGGTGAGCGTGTTAAGCTGTTCGTCGTTAAAAAAGATCCTGACTTAACCATAGAAATGATAAAAAAACATTGCTACAAGCAGTTAACGCGCTACAAAGTACCTAAAGATATTGAATTTAGAGATGAACTGCCCAAATCAAATGTAGGCAAAATACTACACCGAATTTTACGCGATGAAGAAGAGGCCAAATTAAATGACAGCCCCAAAACCCCTTAGCACTCACACATTCCCCATTCGCTGGATGGACCTGGACGCCTACGGACACGTTGGTAATTCGCGTTACTACGATTACATGACCGATGCGCGCGTAGAAGCCTTTGGCGCAAAGCTGGTCATGAGTGATTTATCAAAGCAATATGTGGTGGTCAAATCAAGCTGTGAATTTATCAAGGGTATTCATTACCCGGGCGATATTTTGGTCAAGCAATACTGCACCAAAGTAGGCAATAGCAGTTTTGATTTGGAATATGAATTTTATATGGCCGATGCCCCCGAGAAAATTTATGCACGTGGGGCTTTAGTCATGGTGTGCTTCGATGCCAAACTGGGCAGGGCTGTGCGCTTACCTCAAGTAGTAAGAGACATGCTGGCCTAGATTGACCTGTGCCTGTGGTACGCTTCACTGCATTCCTCGCAACGACGAATGCAACCTTATTAACTCAATTTGAAACAAAGACAATCTCGCCGCTATAGACGAAAGCCCCATGATTAATTCTGTGGTGAATAATTGAAGCCCCCCGTTATTGCGAGGAGCATAGCGACGCGTACCACAGGTACAGGTCAATCTTCTGCCACGAAGCTAAAATTGCTACGTCACTACGTTCCTTACAGTGACGAAGACAGTTCGAGCATCCAGCAGAGCCGCGACTAATCTTCCGCTTTTTCGCTCTTTTGAAACACTTCCAACAAATCAACCAAAAACTCTTGCAAGGTTTGGCTCATAATAAAAAAGCTAGCATCGAGCTGCTGTTCTTTATTTTCTGTATGAATATCGGCGGCTAAATCTTGCACTGCGTCGGTATACTTAATACCACTGACCGAAAAATCATCTTTCAAGGTCAACTGCAAATGCTCTTTCCACTGCAATTGAATTTGACTCACAACCATACCATCAGCTAAAAAGGCTTGAATATTAGGCGTTAATAAATCTTGTTTGCTACAGCGCACGGTGCTGCCTTCTAGCTTGCTGTCTACCAGCATACAACTCTCTGCAATGCTAAAATTACGTGGTGTTTGCTGCTCTTTTAGCCATTTAGTCATTAAGCGGCCCGGGCTGACCGTTTCAACCAACGCAACAGGCAAACTGCCTAAGGTTTTACGCAAAAAATTAATAAAATCTTCCGCTTTAGTGCGTGAGCTAACATCAATGATCAACCGCTGGTTTTCAGGGTCGATAATCGCCAATATCTCCGTGTTTTTACTAAAAGCGCGGGGCAGCAAAGTGCTGTAAATTTCATCTTTAAGCGCCAGCTTTTCTTTGCTAGAAATTTTTCGCCCTTGGTCGGCTTGTAGTTTAATGACTTTTTCATGTAAATGATCACGAATCACCGTAGCAGGTAACAGTTTCTCTTCAATGCGCAAACAAATCAACATTAGGCCGTTGGCGCTATGAATTAAAGGCGACTCTTCATCATCACCAATAGGGGCCTTCCAACCGCTACTCATGGGCAAAATGCTAGCACAAGGCTTAAAATGCATGTGCTGTAAGTTTGTTTCTAATTGTTCAATGTTGAAATCAAATTCGTCAACAAAATCATAAATGTGTAAATTTTTAAACCACATAAGTGCTCCTCGGTAAGGCGCCAGATTATAGCATTCCTGCTAAAGACGGGCCAGTGTTTAGCGAAACTTGAAGTATTGATTAGCATTTTAAATATTCTTGGCTATACTAAGAAAAAATTTATGGGGGGTAAGACTGGTGGGATTAAAAGGTACAAGGGAAGAAAAAGAGCGCCTTATAGCGCTTGAAGATAAGATGGGGAGGCTTAACGCTGAATTTAGACGCGGTATAAGCTTGTCACTGCCGTTGGTGCCATCTTTTTATATGTTTAATTTTGAGCTGTTTGCCTTGTTATTATTTTTTAATCTCGAACACTGTGACTTGAGTCAAGTGGTGCGAGGTGAAGCAGAAGATGCAAATAGCTGGACGCCTATCATCACCGGGATTGCTATGGCGGCGTGCTTTGTTTCTTGTTTGGGGCAATACGATCGTTATCGGCGCGTGTTTTATGCTGTTTTATTAAAAGATGTTGCCGGTAAAAAACATCAATTCTGGACGTTTGTGGGTAAGTTGAGCGTTTATGTTGACACGCTCATTTCTGTTGTTGGTGGGGTTAATTTGGTAGGGATATACTATAAAGATTTTTCAAGTTCTGCTCCCGCTGAGAGCTGCCTCCCAAGCGCAGGCGCGCTAGGTTATAATAGTTCTCGCAACGAAACATACATTTATTATATTACAGCCAGTGTTGCGGCTAGCATTATGTTTCTCATTTTAGGCAATCATAACCGTATTGTTTATGATGGTCGAAAACTATTAGCGTGTTTGAAGGTGCCTGGCGCAACAATTGGTTACAGCACTTTAGGAACGCTAGCGTGGACGAATTCTAATTTTCAAAAGCTGTTAGCGAACAAAGATTCTGAGGCGTCACAGCAACAGTTTATTATTATTTTCTTTACAGTATTGTTAATATCAATCCTTAAATATCCTGCTATTGCGGGTGAGTATCGCGAACAATTAAAAATAATGCCAACCGATCCTGAGGGTTCAAATATGGCAGAGTGGGGAAGCACGCGTAAAGCCTTATGGGATGTGTTTAAAGTGCTACACGTTCCGGTTTTGACGGCAGCCTATTGGTATCTAATGGTTGATGGCTTGATTCATATTTTCACCTCGCTGGGATATAGCGATGCCAAAACCAGTGAGTTTATCGGTATTTCAACCGGAGTATTAGGCGCTATTTGTTATTTTGTGCGTATTTCATACCGGGCAGGGATCATTTGCTCTGATGTTCGTCACACAGACGTTGACTCGATTTTAATCACAACGTGATCTGAATGCCAGTCAACAGGGTTTATGTCGCTGAATGAAACAGGTGAAAAGGCTGTTAATCTAAGCTTTATGAGGGGCTGCCTAAAAAGGTTAAAATTTCATTAGACATTTGCTAAGAATATGCTAGAATCTCGCTTCAAATTTAGACATAAGTCATTGCGTCCCCTTCGTCTAGGGGTTAGGACACCGGGTTTTCATCTCGGCAACAGGGGTTCAAATCCCCTAGGGGACGCCATTTTT
>JAWUVP010000030.1:0-13666 GCA_034112285.1 Gammaproteobacteria bacterium | reverse complement strand
CCAAAGAAGCGCCAAATTATCGGGTTGAAGATTAAATAACAAGGAATAATAAATGAATATTCACGCACAACGAATTCTGATTCTTGATTTTGGTTCTCAGTATAGCCAGCTTATTGCTCGTCGCGTGCGGGAGCTGGGCGTGTATTGCGAATTGCACGCTTATGATATGACTGCTGAAGCGATAAGCCCTTTTTCGCCACAGGCGATTATTCTTTATGGCGGGCCAGAGTACGTTACCGAAGCGGACACGCCACGCGCTGCGAAGGTTGTCTTTGAATTAGGTATTCCTGTGTTAGGCATCTGCTACGGCATGCAAACCATGGCGGCGCAATTAGGCGGGCAGGTTGATACCTCGGCCAAAAAAGAATTTGGTCACGCTGAGCTGGAAGTAGACACTAGCAGTGCTTTGTTTGCCGAGTTGGCGAGCTCGCAATCGGTCTGGATGAGCCATGGCGATAAAGTGACTGCCGTGCCAGAAGATTTTCAAGTTATAGCTAAAACCGCCAGCGCCCCCATTGCTGCCATGATGGACCCCACCCGAAAATTTTATGCCGTGCAGTTTCACCCTGAAGTAACTCACACCGCCTGTGGTGAAACGCTACTCAGCCATTTTGTGCATGAAATTGCCGGCTGCGAAAATAGCTGGACCGCCGACAATATTATTGACGATGCTATTGCCAGCGTGCGCAAGCAAGTCGGTAATGACCATGTGATTTTAGGCTTATCAGGTGGAGTAGATTCTTCTGTGGTGGCTGCTTTATTGCACAAGGCGATTGGCACACAGTTAACTTGTATTTTTGTGGACAATGGTTTGCTGCGTTTAAACGAAGGCGACCAAGTCATGGCCACCTTTGCCGAGCACATGGGCGTGAAAGTGATTCGCGTTAATGCACAACAACGCTTTTTGACCAAACTTGCCGGCGAAACCTGTCCCGAGAAAAAACGTAAAATTATTGGCAACGAATTTGTCGCTATTTTCGACGAAGAGTCGAATAAAATTGCGAATGCGAAATGGTTGGCACAAGGCACCATTTACCCCGACGTGATTGAATCGGCCGGCAGCAAAACCGGTAAAGCCAAAGTGATTAAATCACATCATAATGTTGGCGGCTTGCCCGAGCATATGAAATTAAAATTATTAGAGCCGCTGCGCGAACTATTTAAAGATGAAGTGCGCCGAGTCGGCGTGGCATTAGGCTTGCCCGCCAGCATGGTCTACCGCCATCCGTTCCCCGGCCCAGGCTTAGGCGTGCGAATTTTAGGTGAAGTAAAACAAACCTACGCCGATATTTTACGCCAAGCTGACGCGATTTTTATTAACGAACTTTATAATTACGATTTGTACGATAAAACCAGCCAAGCGTTTGCCGTGTTTTTACCGGTAAAATCAGTCGGCGTCGTCGGCGATAATCGTCAATATGAATATGTGATTGCCTTGCGGGCCGTAGAGACGATTGATTTCATGACCGCTCACTGGGCGCATTTACCTTACGACTTTTTAGGTCATGTGAGCAACCGCATTGTGAACGAAGTGTCGGGTGTGTCGCGGGTTGTTTATGATATTAGTGGTAAGCCACCGGCTACGATTGAATGGGAATAGGGGGCTCCGACAAAAAGTTGGTTTCACATATTGTCGGAGATAGCTTAATTAATTATCAATAACTTCAAATGTTACTAATCCGTTTGAATCTGGAAGTAAATCGTGGACCCGGTGATAGCATCTGAACTTTTTAAGATCCCTGCCGTGTAACCAGCTTCAAATCTGGAGAGAAATAGTGTTAAGGACGTTGTGCGGGCCGCTAAAATTCAGTAGGGCTCTGGACATGCTCAAAACCCATTGAGTAATCCTGCTCTCTTGCTATTCTTGTTAATGGATGTCTAATAATTGGATGTGAATTATAATAGTTAACAAATTCTTCTAGCCTAGTCTGCTTGAATTTAAACGAACTAAGGCGCAGTTGTATAGACTCATGATCAGCTTTGGCAAACTTACCAAAACTCTCAGCCGAAAAGTCTATATGATTCATTTTAGGCAAGTCGCATACGTTTGTTATAAACTCGGATAAGTCTAAGTGGTTGGTGCATACTAGATTTATAAGTGCTTTTGTAACATCAGGGTTGTGCGCATAGACAGCACCTACAACCCCAATTAAAGCAATAACGCGTTCGGTTGGCTCAAAATTTACTATCACATATAGTATCTTCTCATCTAATATCTTACTGTTTTCAATTAACTTATGATTCATTAAAATATTGTTAATTAATCGCCCAAACTTTTGGTCGATACGTGCAATGTTTCGCCCTGCGATATTGTTTTTAGTGTCATAAGAGGAAAAGTTATCTACGCATTCGCGTCTGAGCTGTTGAAAAATGGGTTTTAAATAAATACTGAAGGTGTGATGGCTTGATCTTATGCGGTTCTCTAATTCGTCTAAAAGGAACGCATGCACGGTAAGGGTTGAGTGTGCATAAGCACTGTCTTCTACAAGCATAAGCGCCATATGATATGCTACTGCGGGCCAAAATCTAGGGTGGTGAACAACCCCTTTAATAGTCGCCAGGGCTGATAGCGGGGTGAAAATGTTTTTATATAAAAGGGCAGTTAATTGATTTTTTAATGGACTGTTCCAATAGTTAAAGACTACTTGTTGTTTATGAATTTCGGGATTAACCGTTCCAGCCATCTGAACCTTCTCGTTGTGGATGCGGTTAAATTGCTCATCTAATTTAGTGATTATAGCGTGTATAATTTTTTCTGGACTATCGAGTTCTAAATCTAATTCTTCTTTTTCTGGGGCCATTGCGTATGCCATATATTATCTCCGGTTTTTAATTATTATTTTAATTTTAGCGGCATCTCAAAACTCATTGTTAGCAACACCAACAGGACTTATAAGTCTCAGTAGGTTGTGAATGCTTTACTAGCTAAGTCCAACTTAGGGCGGTAAGCTTTTTGGCCTGCCATTTTTACAACTAAGGCTGTAAAATCAGGCTCAAAGTCATTTGTTAGTTTAAATTTACACAATGAAATTCTAGTCATTGTTTCGTCAAAGAATTGCTGGCGCTAGCGTCGGCTTTCAAATTTTTGACATTGTGTCTAGCATCAATGAGTAGCTCAAATAAAATCACACCTAAGCTGTAAATGTCACCGTTTATTGAGTGGGACTTAAAATCTTCCCCGCGACTTTTATAAGCCTCTGGTGCCATGTAAAAATCAGTGTCCACACCTACTGCGCCATTTGTTGTCTTCTGAGATTGATCGAAATCAAATAGAACGGCGCTGGTTTCACCCTTATCATTTTTATTGATTTTAATGACATAATAACTCTTTATCTTTGTTCTTAAGGTTCACCGCGAACCACTCTAATTTGATTGAATGCTATGTCTACTGCTTAACATTATAAGCATCTATACTTAAGGTGTCCTTAACAGGTGGGTGGTTATTCAGGGTTTTGCAGGGGGGCTCACTTTAAAATATGTATAAAATACAACTAAAGCGTCTCAGGCTTATTACGGGTTACCCAGGGCAAACGCACTATAAATCCCGTCATGTTGTGAGATATCGCTTGCCGATCTCGTTAGAGAATGTCTATGATTACTAAATTTTCTCATTTGAAAAAAAAGTACGTCGTTGCCAGAAGCGAAGCGACGTGCTTCACAGGCACAGGTCAATCTCATGAATCACGCTGTTGTCTGGGAGATTGCCAGGTCGCTTCGCTTCTGGCAACGACGACACGGGTGGGAAAACAATGATTTGAAATTCGTTTAGTTGTATTTTGTATGTTTTTTAAAGCGCGTACCCCTGGCGGGTTACCCCGCCGATCTGTCATAGCGACTTGCACCCGTGGGCACAAGCCAATTTCTTTCGCTACGAGTATGTCTAGTTGTTTGTTGCCAAGTTGCTCCATCTTGGCTAATGTAGACTAAAGGGGGATTATCCACAGCGCTAGGGGCATTCGCATTTTTAGTGCTACCTAGATTCGATATTGTCAGCGCCATTAAAACAGGGCTCTCTGTCGTGCTTTGCGTAAAGGTGCCATCTGCGGTGCTTGGGGGCACGGTTAAATCGGTATAATCATCAGTATGAATTTGTGATTGCCTTACGTGCCGTAGAAACCATTGATTTCATGACCGCCCATTGGGCGCATTTGCCGTATGACTTCTTGGGTCATGTGAGCAATCGTATTGTGAACGAAGTGTCGGGTGTGTCACGGGTTGTTTATGACATTAGTGGTAAGCTACCTGCAACGATTGAATGGGAATAGGGCGGCCATAATGTTTAAGCAGGATCCAGCTAAATACCAAGCATCAGTTTGGCATCTAGCTGGATGCAGTCTCAAACTCTAATTGTCAATTATCTGCATAGTGAAAAACCCGGCAGAATTTGGCAGGTCTATGACTGACCATGTAATACCATCATCACTTTTTAATAGGCCTGCATTGCTGTTAGTCTGACTGGTGGCAATAAACCAGCCGTTGAAAGTGTGGCTTATTTTGTTCATATAGCTAACATCTTCTAGTTGCACTGCTGGAACTGGGGTCCAATTTTGGCCGTTGTTTTCACTATGAAATAGTACAGGGGCTCGATCTTCTACTGTAACACCTGTCAATACCCATTCTCCATCTGCATAGGCTATTTGCCTCCCGTCATTTATTTTCCCCGGAAGTGTCGAGCTAATGTTGGTCCAACTGGAGGCGGTGGCATCGGTGCTTTTGTAGAGTGAAACAGTATTGTCAGCATTGCGCGAATTGTCACCAGTAGTTATCCACACGCCGTCTCCAAATGCAACGGAGCGGAGATTAGGGTTATCTGTCGTTGTTGGCAGAGTAATAGGAGCCCAATTAAGCGCATTATCAGTGCTGGTGTAGAGTATATTGTCTCCATTGTCTTGGCTTCGATTTAGACCAACTGAGACCCAGACATTATTGGCAAAATGAGTAGACAGTAAATCGATATCATCATTAGTTGCCGGAATGCTAGCTTGCTGCCAAGTTGTGCCATCTTGACTAGTATAGATTAGTGGCGGCATCGTAGGCGAGGTTGACTGTTGTGGTTGCTGGCTACGGAGCGCAAAGGAGGACGTTAGCACCCATTGGTTGTTGCTATAGGTAATCGTTGGGAGATTACCTCGTGGCGTTAACGTAGGACTTTGCTTGGCCCACGTTACGCCATTGTCGGTGCTTTTATAAATGATAATACCGAGCTCAGTGCTACTGGCTACTAGCCAGGTGCCTTTCTTATCCGTAGCAATAGAAGCATAATGGTTAGTTGCCGTTGAATCAATCACATGTTTTGTCCAGGTAACGGCATCAGAGCTGGTATATACAGCACTAAGAGCAATAGCATTTGTTGTACTTAAATCATCTGCTATTGTAAGCGCCATTAAAATAGGGCTTTGAGTCGTGCTTTGTTGCGAATAGGGCACTGGTGAGCCGTTTAAATAATTTAAGGTAACGGTTGTTTGTGTTGTTCCGGCTTGGCTGGGGGTAAAGCTACCGTTCCATTCACATGAAGCACCTGCCGCGAGGGCGGCACAATCTGTGCTGCTTAGTGTGAAGCTGCCATTCGTGGTGCTTGGGGCTACGGTTAAATCAGGAATAGGGAACGGTAAATTATTGGTGAGCTTATAGGTGATGACATAAGTATTACCCTTAACCGTGACTTTCGATAACCCCGGAGAATCGGTAATAGAAACTGGATTGGTGGCCGCATAAAGATTTGAGACCACAAATAACAGGCCAAGAATTAATAGCTGAGATAATTTTTTCATAAACATAATAACGCTCTTATAGGTTGAATTGGTAACGCACATTTAACATCAGTGCAGAATAGGCTAGCGATTGTTGTGGGCCAGCAATCCCTCGCTGATTATTGCCCAGTTTGGCTTTGCCGGGGTTGCCATAATTAAAGGCGGTGTCAACGCGTAGGTTTGTATCAAATTGATAGCCAACGCCTAAGCCGAGCTGGTAGGCCAGCATCGAGATGGTTTTATTGCTAAAGGTATTTACTCTAGGGGTGATGTCTGCTCGTTCTGTTTCGCTATATCCACTGGCAGTGTTTTGCGATAGGCCGACACCCACCGAAACGAACGGTGTCCAATGATTGATGCTACAAATATCACCTTGGTAATTAAACAATAAAGTGTTGCGTTTGGTATTAAATTGGTAAGTGTAGGTATTAAAACTGGGCAAGCCATATTGCAAAATGTCGCCAGAGGTTTGCGTTGAGCTGCCGGTGCTGTTGAAATCAAGCCCAAGGGAAAAATGTGAAAACCATTTGCTGGCGAGGGTAAAGTTTTTGCCGGCACCAAAGAGAATAAAAGTCGGTTGCTGGTGATTGTTAATTAGATAGCTATTAGCCGGAGCACTGTTGCCGTTAAGATTGGCACTCATGGCCTTTGGATTGCCAGCAAGATTAAAACCAAACCCGTATGAGCCGTACCAACTAGGGCTAGCCATGACCTGAGTCATACCTAGCAGCATCAGTGAAATTAAATAAGCTTTTTTCATCACGCATCCTTACAAGAATTTAACTTGATGAGAATTCTACCTAAATGCTGGGTTAATACATAATACAAGTTATACCCGCAGTGGTTGAAATTTGTCAGCCAAAAATGGCAAAACTTTATTCACTGCAAGTATGCTTGGCTTATTTGGCCAAATTTAGTATGATGTGCGGCCTTGCTTATAGACTAATAATGTAACATGAAAAATAATAATAGACAGTGGGTCCATGAAGCCCTTTAATCCTAAATTACAAATCAACACTTTAATACTTTATAAATTAACAAAATATGGTCGGTATTTTAGCCTAACTAAGTTTGGAGCACCTTTAGGCCTATTTGGTGGTAGCCCGAGTATTTCTATCACTAATTTAGTTAAGTTTCGTAAACTTATTAAAGACAAGCGGATTACAGATGTCATTATGTGTGATTCTAGGTGCATAAATTGTTTTGACACAATAACTGTGATTCAAAAACGTGAGCGCGGTGTGGCACACGCAAACAGTAAAATACTACTCAAAGATTTATATAAGTCTTTAGATCTAGTCGTCTCGGCCTATGTTGAAGAGATCGCCTTGCACTTGTATAGCGCTGATAATTTTGATGATCATATTTTGGATCAGGCCGAAACGATGAAAGCCATACCCAAAGGGGTGCGGAATGTCTTTAGAAAAAATTTAATGTCAGGGTTAACACTCAAAGAAGCTCTCGATACAACGTCTATAACCTGCGGTTATCATCGCGCGGGGTTCGAAGAACAAATCTACAACTACTGTGCATATTGGTTTGATTTAACCACGGCGCAAAAGCACTCTGCGGGCGAGCTTCGATTTGTGATTGATAAAAAGCAATTGGTGGCTTTTTTTTCTTGCATGGAGGTGTTTAAAGAATCCCCCCAGAGGTCTCCCTATATTCATTGTGAAACGGGAGGTGGGGTGAGCGCATTCTATCTGGCGGCCTTGCTAATGCGCGAAACGGGGGCAAGTGCCTCAAGTGTATTTGAATTCATGACGGCGGCAAAATATCCCATGAATCAATTAAAGCAGCCTGGTGTAGAAGCTTATTTAGATAATCTGCTTTCTAAACTAGACGCACCTGAATAATATAATCCTTTAATATTTTCACTCATAATTGTTAATTCAACCTTAAACTCGTTCACTTCTTGAAAGGATGCATGATGAAAAAAGCTTATTTAATTCCCGTAATACTGCTGGCCACGCCCTAGGCCATGGCTGGGCCAAGCTGGTGCGGCTCATTCGGCTTTAGTGTTAATCAGGCTGGTAATCCTAAATCCACGTTCCCTGAATCCTGCCAAGTTACTCATTATCAACAACCCACCCTGATTAACCTTGGCGCGTATAAATCCTGCTTAAAGGAGCGATGTTCGCATGCTACCTAAACCGCCTATTAATACAAGTTAATTGGCTTATCTGCCTAAGTTTAGTATGATGTGCTGCTTTCATTAAGGGGTTATATCATGGTCAAACACTGCATGCGCCGCGCTTGGATTATCTGGGCTGTTGCCGCCTTATTTTATGCTTACGAGTTTTTCTTAAGAATTTCACCTACTGTTATGGTGCCAAATTTAATGCACGCTTTTAAAGTGGATGCAGCAACTTTGGGCGCCTTATCGGCTTTCTATTATTACGCTTATGCATCGCTGCAAATTCCTGTGGGCATGATGCTAGACCGGTTCGGTATTCGCCGCCTGCTAACCATTGCGGCCATTTGTGTGGCGTTGGGCAGTTTTGCTTTTTCACATACGCATCAATTATGGGTGGCTGAATTTGGCCGCATTCTCACCGGCATGGGTTCGGCGTTTGCGTTTATTAGCACGGTGAAATTGGCACGTAATTGGTTTAACCATCGATGGTTGGCGGTGGTGATTGGCTTTACGAATACGCTAGGCGTGATGGGGGCTATTGCGGGCGAGGCGCCGTTGGCGATAGTGGTTAATAGCATTGGCTGGCGTGAAGCTTTGTTTGTCGCCGGTTGCATTGGCGCGCTGTTAGCACTGCTTATTACGCTTATTGTGCGTGATAGCCCTGAAACGATGGGTTGTCCTGTTGAGGGCCGGCCAGAAGATAAAGCCATTATGCCTAACTTTTGGCGTGGCTTGAGCTGTGTGTTGCGCAACCCTAAAACTTGGTTGGTAGCAGGCTTTGCGGGGCTGATGGTGGCGCCTATTTCTGCTTTTACTGAATTGTGGAGCGTACCATTTTTAATGCAGGCGCATCACGTTACTCGGCCTGAGGCGGCATTGTTGGCCACGGCTATGTTTGTGGGTATTGCCTGCGGCGGACCCTTTCATGGTTGGTGGTCGGGCCGGTTGGGTTCGCGCTTGCCGGTGCTGAAGCTTGGCGCTTTAGGGGCATTGTTATCCTTAGCGGCGGTGTTGTATCTCACTATCAGTAGTATGGTAGTGCTGGTGGCGTTACTGTTTTTGTTTGGTTTTTTTACTTCGAGCATGTTGCTGTGTTTTGCGATTAATTCAGAAGATAACCCCATGTGGGCCACCGGTGTGGTGATTGGCTTTACCAATATGTTAGTTATGGCGGGCGGCGCTTTGTTTCAGCCGCTAGTGGGGCACTTTCTTGATGTGTTGGCGGGCGCCAGCACCACGCATCTGGTGAGCACTTTTACCACTGGAGAGTTTCGCATTGCCTTATCGGTGTTACCAGTCTGTAATGTTTTGGCCTTGGTGGCGGTGTATTTTATCAAAGAAGATAAGACATAAAAAAAGCCCTAGCAAGCTAGGGCTCGATATCCGTCTTCAGTTTTAGGGGGGGCCAAAAACCGAAGACAGGACGCTGGTGAACAAACTGTTCTGATAGCAGAAATTATACGGACTAAAACGCCGGCGTAAATAGGGAATAGGGCGAGGTTTTTTGTCATAATCTAATGAATAAAAGGTGTTTATGAAAGATTTATCCAAAATAGCACGAAAATTATTAAATAATACCGAAAAAGGCTGTGGAGACTATTCCATGATTGCCAAGGGAGACAAAATCTTGGTTTGTTTGTCTGGTGGCAAAGATTCTTTCACTATGCTCAAGATGTTACGTTTGATTCAGCGTAAAATGAACAATGAAATTGAGTTGTTGGCTTTTACTTTAGATCAATCGCAGCCAGGCTGGGATGATAGTGGCTTGCGTGAATGGTTGGCGAAAGAGGGCGTGCCGTTTGAAATTTTAACCCGTGATACGTATTCGGTTGTGGTTGATAAAATTCCCGCCGGTAAAACGTATTGTTCGCTTTGCTCGCGTTTACGTCGCGGGATTATTTACCAGTATGCACGTGACAACGGCTTTAATAAAGTCGCTTTAGGCCATCACCGTGACGATTTGATTCGTACCTTATTAATGTCTATTTTTTATAATGGCGTCATAAAATCTATGCCGCCTAAATTATTGACCGATGATAAAAAGTTGATTGTTATTCGGCCGCTAATTTATTGCCAAGAAGCCGATATTATAGAATATCGTGATGAGCAGAAATTTCCGATTATTCCTTGTAATCTTTGTGGCTCGCAAGAAAATTTAAAACGCGTGGCAATGAAAAAATTGGTTGACCAATTAAGTGCAGACAACTCAACAGTGCCCAGCAATATTTTGCATGCGCTACAAACGGTACAGCCTAGCCAGTTAATGGATAAAAAATTATGGGATTTTTCGGGGTTAGAGGTGTTGCAGGAGCAGGATTGAAATTTGAGTTAGAACGGCGTCGGTTAGTTACTATACTTTTTTTGCACTGACATAACCTTCTAAAGCGTAATCAAGAATTTTTTTATCGCGTGTCAGTAAAACTAAGTTATTCAAACGGGCTGTTGCAACAATAATTTTATCAGCCGGGTCAGCATGAAAATTTCCTGGCAACGCACAACTGTCAGTGGAAACCTCTGGACTTAGATTTAGATATTCTATGCCTTCAAGCGCTTTTTTAATCCAAGTCAATGAAGGTTGGTTTATTGCGATCCGTTCACGTTTTGCTAGCATAGCAACTTCCCAGCCGGATATCGCACTTACATAAACCGCATTTTTACCGATAGCTGATTCTATTATTTTTGCGTTGGGTGTGCTGAGTGACTTGTCCCCTAGTACAAACCATAACCAAACATGTGTATCCAATAAATACTGCATTAGGACATTGCATCCCAGGGTTCGTCAATAGCGTCAATAATATTACCATGGAGGGTAGCACTAGTCGCCATATGACCATGTAACGGTTTGTCGCTAGTTTTACAGGGGACTAGCATTGCAACGGGTTTGCCGTGTTTAGTAATGATATAACTAACATGCTCTAGCTTTACTGTTTCCATGATTTTTAAGCACATGGCTTTAAATTTACCTGCGGGTATTAGTGTTTTCTTCATATTTGACCTCATAGTCATAGTTTATGGTCATATTATAGACCGGAAGTTGTAAAGGATCAAGTTTTGCTGTTAATAATGTGCAATGAAATATGTACTCAAAAAGATTGAAAGTTAGGTGTTTATGGCAACGAAATTTGTGGCAGGCAAAATCATTTTGAATATATTGCGCGCGAAAGAGGGTTTTGCCTAGTGCAAATTCATAAGTCAGAAATACCGAAATTTCAATCGTTTTAAATATTGCTTAGTGAGAATAAAAATGGGGTGACCGAAGGGGCTCGAACCCTCGACAACCGGAATCACAATCCGGGGCTCTACCAACTGAGCTACGACCACCATAAACAGGTGTAAACTGGTACGCCCGGCAGGATTCGAACCTGCTACCCTCGGCTTAGAAGGCCGATGCTCTATCCAAATGAGCTACGGGCGCAAATAAATCCTTCATGGCGAAGCCAATCAAGTTAACCTTTCTTGGGTTGAAAGATTGGGTGTATGGGCGTAATTTGAGTTGATACCAACTTAAATTAACGACCACAAACCTAAAAGTGGTCGGGGCAGAGAGATTCGAACTCCCGACATCCTGCTCCCAAAGCAGGCGCGCTACCAGACTGCGCTATGCCCCGAACGAGGGAGATAATACCTACACTAGGAGCTTTCGTCAATCTTTCCCTGCGTTTTTTTACTGGTTTATCAATGATTTTCATGCGAGAATCCTTTTTTACTATCCCAGCAGAGGCTTGCATGAGCGCAAAAATATTAGACGGTAAGGCGATTGCGGTGAAACTGCGCCAAGAGATTGCCGTAAAGGTGCAGCAGCGCTTGGCCCAAGGCCTACGCGCGCCTTGTTTAGCGGTGGTGTTGGTGGGCAGTAACCCAGCTTCAGAAATTTATGTGCATCACAAGTGTAAGGCGTGTGAGGAGGTGGGGTTTGAGTCACAAACCTATGATTTACCCGCGGCCACCAGCCAAGAAGATTTACTGAGCTTGATAGCAAAATTAAATGCTGATTTAGGCGTTGATGGTATTTTAGTGCAATTGCCTCTGCCAGAACATATTGATGCGAATAAAGTACTAGATGCCATGGACCCTCAAAAAGATGTTGATGGCTTTCACCCTTATAATATAGGGACTTTATTACAACGACGTCCATTGCTGGAAGCCTGCACCCCTAAAGGCATTATTAAATTGATTGAACACACGGGCATAGACACCTACGGGCTAGATGCCGTGGTAGTGGGCGCTTCCAACATTGTGGGCCGCCCCATGGCGGCAGAATTGCTTTTGGTCGGCAGTACGGTAACCGTTTGCCATCGTTTCACCAAAAATTTAGCCGACCATGTCCGTCGCGCCGATTTAGTGGTGGTGGGCGTGGGTAAACCGGGTATTGTAAAAGGCGAATGGATAAAGCCAGGCGCCATTGTGATTGATGTGGGCATTAACCGCCTTGAAAACAAAAAATTAGTGGGTGATGTTGAGTTCGAAGTGGCGAAGCAATACGCCAGCTGGATTACACCGGTGCCCGGTGGCGTGGGGCCGATGACGGTGGCCACGCTGATGGAAAACACCTTAATAGCGGCCAGGCTGCGCGATAAATAGGGATTTATGCGTGAAGCTTTTCTAACTTAGTTCAATAGCTTGTTCTTACAGCGCGATGCTTATTTCAAAGAGCTGTAATCTTCCAACCCATCAACCACGGCGCCAACTGGTGCCGTTGGCATTATCTTCTAACACCACGCCCATGCTGTGTAATTTATCGCGAATGCTGTCGCTGGTGGCCCAATCTTTGTTGCTGCGCGCCTCTAAGCGTTGGTTGATTAGCGCTTCGATAGCTTTAACGTCCATGTCAGCATTGTCTTGTAAGTAAGCTTCGGTATCGGTTTGGAGTATGCCTAAAATGCCGCCTAAGCGTTTTAATAGCGCGGCTAATTGTGCTGCGATTTCAGGCTTGGTTTCTTTGTTACGATTAATTTCGCGAGCTAGGTCAAATAACACCGCTAGGGCTTCGGGGGTGTTGAAGTCGTCATCCATTTTATCTTGGAAGCGTTTTTCAAATTCTAGCGCGTCACTTTCTTGGGCGATAGGTAAATCGCGTAATGCGGTGTAAAAGCGCTCTAGCGCGGCTTTGGCGCTAAGCATGTTCGCCTCTGAATAATTGAGCGGGCTGCGGTAATGTGCGCTTAACATGAAGTAGCGAATTTCTTCGGGGCGATACTCTTCTAACGCTTCACGTATAGTGGTGAAGTTGCCCAGTGATTTCGACATTTTTTCATCAGCCACGCGGATTAAACCGGTGTGCATCCAAGTGTTTACAAATTTTTCGCCGGTGGCGGCTTCGGATTGGGCGATTTCATTTTCATGATGTGGGAATTTTAAATCTAAGCCACCGCCGTGAATGTCAAAGTGCGCGCCTAATTCATTGGTGGACATGGCCGAGCATTCAATGTGCCAGCCTGGGCGGCCTTGGCTCCAAGGTGAGTCCCATGCGGGCTCGCCTTTTTTGGCGGCTTTCCATAATACAAAATCTAACGGGTCATTTTTATTATTGTTGGCTTCAATGCGCGCGCCGACTTGCATGTCTTCTAAACTTTGGTGGCTGAGTACGCCATAGTCTTTTACATTGTTAACTTTAAAATACACATCGCCGTTGGCGGCAGCATAAGCAAAATCTTTGTTGATTAGGGTTTGAATCATCTCGACAATTTGTGGAATGTATTCGGTGGCTTTGGGTTCGCGATCTGGGCGTAGGGTTGCCAGTGCGTCGCCGTCTTCATGCATGGCTTTAATGAAGCGTTCG
>JAWUVP010000029.1:0-52406 GCA_034112285.1 Gammaproteobacteria bacterium | reverse complement strand
ATAGCTTCCGAGTAATTCAGTAATGATGGCTTGGCTGTGTTGGCAGCCATTGCGGGCTCGCATGACGACGATGCGGGCCATTTGTTCACGATTTGCGCCCTTGGTGCCTTTGCTGCGTTTATAAAGGCTTTTAACTGCGCCACGCACGGTTTCTAAGGTACCGATTGCTGGAATAGCGCCTAGGCTTTTATGGCCAAGCTTGCCTTTTTTCTTGGTGATGGCATAGGTTAGTATGTCTGTGCATAATGATGTGCCGTCTACAATTGAACAGTGACAGGGGTATAGGTTCGCATGCGCTTTTAAATAGTTTAAGCGCTTGATATGTGTGGCTGTAGAATAAATGCCAGGCAATTCAAATATTGGGCCGGCGGCATTAGCGGTGAATTGATGGCTAAACTTTTGGCGATTGTTTTGCCTGCTTTTTTCAAATATTTATTGGCTAAGTGCAGGCGCCATTGCTCAGGGTTTTCTTGCCAAGCACCTTGTGCGGCTTGCATATCGATTTGAGGGATGTAGTTTTGATTATAAGCCATGTGTTTCTCCAGTTAGTATTGTTCGACCTATACCCGCCACCATCCAAGTTGCGATTTTCTATCTTCAATATTTGCACCAGGAAAAACAATTTTTCACTCGCAATATCCAGATATTACTCGTTAAAAATGGTTTCTCCTGGCACAAATATTTTTGATATAAATCTCGCATCTTGAATGGCGACGGGTATAGAGAAGTATGCCGGGTGTTTGTTGCGCAATTATTGCTGTATTGTAGGGTGGCTTAAATTATTCATTAAATTTAAAGCAAAAAAAAGGGCGCCAATAAGGCACCCAATAAAGTTGAGATTGCAAGGAGGGGGTCAATCCCAATTTAAAACGCCACCGGCTTGGTATTCTGTAACCGTGGTTTCAAAAAAGTTTTTCTCTTTTTTCAAATCCATCATTTCGCTCATCCAAGGCACGGTGTTTTCGGCGCCAGGATATTGCTCAGGTAAACCAATTTGCGCTAGGCGACGGTTGGCTATGAACTGAATGTACTCTTGCAGCATCGGGTAGTTCAAGCCTAAGATACCGGTAGGCATCATATCTTTGGCATATTGGCTTTCTAACTCAACACCTTCATTAATCAGCGCAGTGGCTTCGGCTTGAAATTCCTCGGTCCATAGGGCGGGGTTTTCAATTTTAATTTGGTTGATTACATCAATACCAAAATTAAGATGCATAGATTCATCACGTAAAATGTATTGTAACTGTTCTGCCGTACCAACCATTTTGTTGCGACGGCCCATGGCCAAAATTTGCGTGAAACCAGTGTAAAAGCAAATGCCTTCCATCACGCAGTAAAATGCAATTAAATCACGCAGTAAACGTTGATCATTTTCAATGGTGCCGGTGTGAAACATCGGGTCGTTTAAGCTTTGGGTGTGCTTTAGGGCCCACTCAGCTTTGCGAGATACCGATGGCACTTCACGGTACATGTTGAAAATTTCAGCTTCGTCTAAGCCTAGGCTTTCAATAATGTGCTGATATGAATGCGTGTGCAAAGCTTCTTCGAAGGCTTGGCGCAATATGTATTGGCGGCATTCTGGGTTAGTAATGTGCTTGTACACGGCTAACACCAAGTTGTTGGCGACCAATGAATCGGCGGTAGCAAAAAAACCTAAGTTACGCTTAATAATTAAACGCTCGGCATCGGTTAAGCCTTCTGGATCTTTCCATAAGGCAATGTCGGCCGTCATGTTAACTTCGTTTGGCATCCAATGATTGGCGCAAGCGTCGTTATATTTTTGCCATGCCCAGGCGTACTTGAAAGGCACCAATTGATTCAAATCGGCACGACAGTTAATAATTCTTTTGTCGTCGACTCGAATGCGCGCGGCGCCCATCTCTAAGTTTTCTAAGCCGGTGGTGCCGGCTGTTTCTTTGGCTTTAGCCACTTCTACAGCTTGGTCTTCCACAATTGGCGAAGCTTGTGCTGGCGCACTAACTTGAATAGGCACGGCCACTTCTTCAATTACGGTTGTGTTTTGCTCACCTGCGTTAGCAGGTAGCTCTTCTTCATTGTTGTACTCGTCCCAACTAATTATGCTCATTGTTATTTCCTTTTTATTGACATGCTTCACATTCAGGGTCATCAATTGAACACGCTTGAGGCGCGGCAGTTGCCACACCGCCTACGGCGTTCAAGTTACCTGTGTGTGCGGTAGATTTTTCTGTGCTAGTAGCGCCTAAAGTACGTAAGTAATACGTTGATTTTAAGCCGCGTAACCAGGCCATTTTATAGAGTGTATCTAATTTTTTACCAGATGGCTCAGCCATGTATAAGTTTAATGATTGCGCTTGGTCTATCCATTTTTGACGACGTGAGGCGGCATCAACTAACCAACGTGGCTCAATTTCAAACGCAGTGGCGTAAATTCTTTTCAGCTCAGCCGGTATGCGGGCAATGTCGGTTAAACGGCCATCGAAATATTTCAAGTCGTTTACCATGACTTCATCCCACAAATTAGCGGCTTTCAAGTCGTGTACTAGGTAAGCATTCAGCACCGTGAACTCACCCGACATATTTGATTTAACAAATAAGTTTTGGTAAGTCGGTTCAATTGATTGGCTCACGCCAGTAATGTTAGCAATGGTGGCCGTAGGGGCAATGGCCATGCAATTTGAGTTGCGCATGCCTTGCTTTTTAACGGTTTCACGTAAGCTATCCCAATCCATTGTGCTGCTGGTATCCATGTCTAGGAATTCACCGCGGGCGTCTTTCAACTTGGCGATAGAATCAATAGGCAAAATACCTTGGCTCCACAGTGAGCCCTCAAAAGTTTGGTATGAACCACGCTCTTTGGCTAATTCGCTTGAAGCTTCAATCGCGTAGTAGCTAATGGCTTCTTGCGAGCGGTCAGCAAACTCAACTGCGTCGTTCGAAGCATAAGCTAAGCGCATTTTGTATAACGCGTCTTGGAAACCCATTTGGCCTAAACCGATAGGGCGATGTTTCAAGTTTGAATTACGCGCTTGGGGCACAGTGTATAAGTTAATATTAATCACGTTATCTAACATGCGAATGGCGGTGCGAACGGTGTTGCGTAATTTTTCAGTGTCTAGGCCATTTTCATTAACGTGGCGCACTAAGTTAACGCTGCCTAAGTTACACACGGCAATTTCATCTTTAGAGGTGTTTAAGGTGATTTCAGTACATAAGTTTGAGCTATGCACCACACCGGCATGTTGTTGTGGTGAGCGAATGTTGCAAGGGTCTTTGAAAATCATCCAAGGGTGGCCAGTTTCAAAAATCATGCCCAACATTTTACGCCATAAGTTAACCGCGTTAATTTTTTTGCTGTTTTTAATTTCGCCGGCTTCTGCTTTGGCTTCATAGTCAGCGTAGGCTTTTTCAAAATCTAAACCAAAACGGTCATGCAAATCTGGCGCGTCGTCGGGTGAAAACAAGGTCCACTCTTCGTCGTTGCATACGCGCTTCATGAATAAATCTGGGATCCAATTTGCGGTGTTCATGTCATGTGTGCGGCGGCGTTCGTCACCAGTGTTTTTGCGTAGGTCTAAGAATTCTTCAATGTCCAAATGCCAGCTTTCTAGGTAACCCACCACGGCGCCTTTGCGCTTGCCGCCTTGGTTGACTGCAACAGCGGTATCATTCGCCACTTTCATGAAAGGAATAACACCTTGAGATTTACCATTGGTGCCTTTAATCATGGCGCCCATGGCACGCACAGGCGTCCAATCGTTGCCTAAGCCACCAGAATATTTGGCTAATAGGGCGTTATCTTTAATACTGCTATAAATGCCATCTAGGTCATCTGAAATAGTGGTCAAAAAGCAGCTTGATAGTTGTGGGTGTAGTGTGCCGGAATTAAATAAAGTGGGTGTTGAACACATGAAATCTAAGCTTGAAATTAAGTTATAAAATTCAATCGCACGCTCTTCAGGCTTATCTTCTTCAACGGCAAGGCCCATGGCTACACGCATGAAAAAGGCTTGAGGTAATTCGTAACGTGTGTCGTTACTGTGAATAAAGTAGCGGTCATATAAGGTTTGTAAGCCTAAGTAGGTAAAGCTTAAATCGCGGCTACCGTCGATGGCGGCGCAGATTTTATCTAGGTCAAAGTTTTTTAGCTGTGGAGCTAAGATTTCTAATTCAATACCTTTTTCAACGTAGGCTTTAAAGTATTCTGCATACCGCTCATTCATGTCGGCGCATGTGCTGGCGCTGCGAATGTTTAAAAAGCGTAAAGCTTCTGTGCGCATACCGTTTAATAATAAGCGTGCCGTTACGTAAGTGTAATTAGGCTCTTCTTCAACGCGGGTACGTGCGCACATGACCATGGCGTTATTAATGTCATCAACCGAAACACCGTCAAATAAGTTCTTTTGGGTGTCGCTAATAATGTCTTTCGCCACAACATTGTCTAAACCTTGGCAAGCTTCTTCAATCGTGCGCGCAATACGGCCTAGCTCGAAGGGCACTTGTTGGCCATCATTGAGGGTGATTTTTAAATCGGCTGCGTGTAGTTCATATTTATCTGCACTTTGGCTACGAGCTTGACGACGATCTTCACGGTAAAGCACGTATGCGCGAGCAATTTTGTGCTCGCCGGTGCGCATTAAGGCCAGTTCTACTTGGTCTTGAATGTCTTCAATATGCAGCGTGCCACCGCTGGGCATACGACGCTTGAACGTAGCAGCAATATGGTTGGCCACCTCGGCGACTTGCTCATGCACACGCGAAGAAGCAGCGGCATTGCCACCTTCTGCGGCCAAAAAGGCTTTGGTCATGGCAACAACGATTTTGCTGCTGTCATAGGGGGTGATGCTGCCATTACGGCGAATCACTTTTAGCTGGCCTGGGGCGGTGCTGGTTAAAATGCTAGGTGAATCAACGCGCTTAATGTCGTTCAAATCCGTAGTGGGTATGTTTGTAGTTTTTTCTAATTGCATGTGTCCTCCGTAGGTATTTTTAATCTTGAGCAATAATTTGCATGTGTGTTGACTGAATTATTAAGGCTGGCGCCAGCTCATCGCTCTTTGGGGGGAGAATGATGCAAGGCTTATTATCTTCTTTTAATTGTGGTGTCATTGTGGCTCGATTCCTGTTGAACCCCAATATGTGGGGTTGAGTTGCGACATGAGACACAAGATAGTGTGTTTTGATTGAAAGATCAAGTTAATAAGGTGGGTTTATCCTGTGGATAAAGTGTGTAAAACTTTGGGATAAAAAAACTACTTAATTTTTAAGGGGTTACAGTGGATGAAACGCATTGTATGTGAACTCAGCCGGTAACTTTCCGTGATCTGCTATTTTGCTTGTGCGAGATCGCGCACAGCATCAGCGCGCTAATTGAATAAAAAAAAACCGATACCAGGCCTATAAGAGTTTTTGTATAATTTTGATAGGAGGTGTAATTTGCGAACTTGTTAAAATGAAGATGGAGTAGGCAGAGGAATCTCTTAAAAAACCACGTCGTTGCGAGGAGCATGGTGACGGGGTAATCTCTTCAAAAACCACGTCGTTGCGAGGAGCATAGCGACGCGGCAATCTCATGAATGACACCGTAGTCTAAGAAATTGACCTGTGCCCGCGGGTGCGCGTCGCTATGCTCCTCGCAATGACGACGCGTGTGAATAAGCTAGCTGAGATTAGGCGCTAAAATTGGCTGCCACAAAATCCCAATTAACCAGGTTCCAAAACGCTTCCATGTATTTTGGGCGTGCGTTGCGGTAATCTATATAATAAGCATGCTCCCAAACATCACAAGTCATAAGCGGTGTTTGCGCTTCTGTCATAGGATTGCCGGCGTTACTGGTGCTAGTGATTGCCAATTTACCATCGCTAGTTTTAACCAACCAAGCCCAACCTGAACCAAAAGTGGTAATGGCTGTTTTGGTGAATTCATCTTTAAACTGGGCAAAAGAACCAAAGGTTTGGTTGATGGCTTCGGCCAACACACCAGTAGGCTCACCACCCGCATTCGGGGCCAGACACTGCCAATAAAATGCATGATTCCAGTTTTGGGCTGCATTATTGAAAATGCCACCGCTTGATTTGGTCACAATTTCTTCTAGTGACATGCTTTCAAACTCAGTGCCTTCAACTAAATTGTTTAAATTATTCACGTAAGTGCGGTGATGTTTGTTGTAATGAAACTCTAACGTTTCAGCAGAAATGCTAGGCTCTAAACCATTTAAAGGATACGGTAACTCAATTAATTCAAATGCCATGAAAGGCCTCCTAAGGTCAATTAAGTGACGAATGTTAAACTTTATTGCTCATAAAGGGAAGCAGCTTTTCTATTCGCTGATGAAAATGCTATAATTCGCGCCTAGTAAAAACCGAGAACATGAAAATGAATGAAGTCCAAGAGTTTGATGAGCAAGCAACCATCGATGCTATCCATAAGCTAAAAGATAGCCACACGGTATTATTATTTATGAAAGGCAGCCCCGAGCAGCCACAATGCGGCTTTTCGTCACAAGCCGTGCAAATTTTACAAAGCTGTCAACAAGCTTTTGATTCAGTGGATATTTTGCAACACCCTGATATTCGTGCAACCTTAAAAAAAGTTACCGACTGGCCAACGTTTCCACAATTGCTCGTTAATGGCGAATTAGTGGGCGGCAGCGACATACTATTAGAAATGTACGAAGCCGGTGAGTTGCAAACATTATTTTCCAAGCTTAACCCAACCTCAGACAACCAAACAATTTCAACCAAGGAGTAACAACATGAGCGTATTAGTCGGACGTCCCGCCCCAGAGTTTACCGCAGCAGCCGTATTAGGCGATGGCCAAATTGTCGATGATTTTAGCCTGAGCAGCCATTTAAACGGTAAATACGGTTTAATCTTTTTCTACCCACTAGATTTTACCTTTGTTTGCCCATCAGAGTTAATTGCTTTTGATCACCGCATGGAAGAGTTTAAAAAGCGTAATGTTGAAGTGATTGGTGTGTCAATTGATTCACAGTTCACCCATAATGCTTGGCGCAACACGCCGGTGAACGAAGGCGGCATTGGCCCAGTAAAATATCCATTAGTGGCTGACACCTCACATGCTATTTGCCAAGCGTATGGCATTGAGCATCCTGATGCACACGTGGCTTTTCGTGGTACCTTCTTAATTGATAAGCAAGGTATTGTGCGTAGTGAAGCGGTTAATGATTTACCGATTGGCCGTAACGTTGATGAGTTCATTCGTTTAGTCGACGCCCTGCAATTCCACGAAGAGCACGGTGAAGTGTGTCCTGCTGGCTGGAACGTGGGTGACACCGGTATGAAAGCATCGCCTGACGGTGTGGCTGAATACTTAACCGGTAACGCCGCAAGCTTATAATAGTAAGTTTAAAACGTAATAAACCTGATGTATTTAAACGTACATCAGGTTTTTTTTTGGTTTATAAAAAAGCCTAAAACGCTATAGATACAGGGGTTCAAGGCTTTTTAACGCTTAAAATATACGCAAGTAATAGGTGCTTAACCACAATATAAGCTAAAAGTTTGCAATTACCCCCCCATATGTATATGATAAGCGAGTTTTCAGCACAACTGTGTAGAAAAAAAACAAGGTTAGGTTAGCCCCTCTTTGTAAGGTTTGTTTTAAATAAACTTTTACTAACCCATCCTTTACTTAACGTTAAATTAATGGAGATAACTATGAAGTTAAAAACTTTAGTCAGCTCACTAGCCATCGCTGGTTTAATGAGCACCTCAGCTTTCGCAGCAACACACACAGCCGTTGCCGGTCACACTACAACTAACGACATGAATGCTTTCTGGCAGAGTGTTTCTATGCGTAACCAAGATAATAATGGTCACATGATTACGGGCCTACAAGCTGGTCAAAGCAAAGTTTCTGGTGAACTAGCAATGTCTATTTACCATGCTGACCGTCGTAGTGGTAAGTTTGCTGGTTCTACTACTTTAAAGCAGAGCACAACGCGCTTTGCCTTACCTGCTGCAGAAATGTTCTATGATGCACAAGTTAATGCCATGACATCTGTTCATTTAGGTGTTGATTATGTAACGTCTACAACGACTGATAACACCACGACTGATAACACCACTACTGTAACTTTACCTGAAGCTTATGCACACTTCTCACACGGTAAATTTTACGTTAATGCCGGTCGTCAATACTTAAACTTTGGTGACACCGCGCATGACACTATCACTACACCTGTTGTTGAAGCGTTAAGCGAAACTTCAGCTAATGCCTTAACGGTTGGCGCTGTTAATTTGCATGGTTTCTATGCTAATGCTTCACTTTTCAACAGTGCTGCTACTTATGGCAATACATCAACAAACCAACAAGAGAATAACACCAACGCAATCACGGGTATGACTGCTGAGTTAGGTTATGCTATGAATCAAGGCATGAACCAATTCTATGGTTATAATGGTCTTAATCTTTATGTTGATTACTTAAGTAATCTTGAAGATACGAATGCTGTTGTTGCTGCTAACGCTGCTAACAATAAGACTAAATACCATGATGCTGTTCCTGGCATGGCTTTCCATGCTGGTTATGCAACCGGTGCTTTCCAAGTGTCAGCTAATTATGTTATGGCTAACAAAAAATTTGCTGATGCTGATAAGCTTTCATTTACTGGCCAAGATGCTAAACCAAGTGCTTACAACCTTGAAGGCGATTACTCTTGGATGACGACGCATCGTCAAGAAGTTGCTTTGACTTTCGGTCAAACAGAGCAAATGCTTGGTATGGGTATTAATACTAACGTTGCAGGTTACAGCTTTGCTATGCCTAAAACAACAATTGGTATTGGTTACAACTACTACGTAAGCAAAAACGTAGAGTTACAAGGTGAGTACTTGAGCCTTGCTGACTACTCTACTAGCAAAAATGGTGGTGACTCAACAAGCAAAACCACGCTTACAAAAGGTACTGGCGATACAGCTAATGCATTTGCTGCACAAATCAAAGTTAAGTTCTAAGTTTAGGCTTACTCTGATACAAAAAACCCGGCTTTTGCCGGGTTTTTTTTGTTTTGAATTTACTCGTTTGAACAAAAAGTACGTCGTTGCGAGGAGCGTAGCGACGTGCACAGGGCCATCTCCTAGGCTATAGTGTAATTGATGAGATTGACCTGTGCCCGCGGGTGCGCGTCGCTACGCTCCTCGCAACGACTTCGCGGGAGGGATGCGCGCACGCCATCAGCCTGTGATGCGCGGTCTTCGGCCTCGCAAGGACGGCTTTCTATAGGCTTAATTTAGCGTAATACTATTTAACATCTGGCCATTGATTCACAATTTTACAAAACAATTCTGCGGTTTTTTGCGCGTCATACAAGGCGGAGTGTGCTTCATTGGGATCAAATTCTATGTTAGCCGCGCGGGCGGCGCGTAACAACACGGTTTGGCCATAAGCTACTGCACCTAAGGTGGCAGTGTCAAAGGTGGTGAATAAATGAAACGGGCTTTTTAATTTTGTACGCTCAATGGCGGTGTGTAAAAAGCCTAAATCAAATCCAGGATTATGCCCCACCAATACGGCGCGTTGGCATTTTTGTTTTTTTATGGCCGCTTTAATGGGCGCAAAAATATTTTCTAATGCGGTTTTTTCATTGTTGGCAAAGCGAAAAGGGTTAAAGGGCTTAATGCCGGTAAACTCTAATGCTTTGGGGTCAAGGTGCGCGCCAGGAAAAGGTTTTACGTGTTCATGCACGGTGTCGGTGCAAATGAGTTGGTCGTTTTCATCAAAGTCTAGCATCACCGCCGCTACTTCTAGTAGGGCATCTTTTTTGGCATCAAAGCCGCCGGTTTCTACGTCGATAACCACCGGTAAAAAGCCGCGAAAGCGTCTCGCCATAGGGGTTTTGGGTTGGTAGTTTGCTTCACTCATTGGCGTTTCCAAATTAAAGTTTGCCCAGCATAAAGTGGGGTGAGTTGAGAGCCTGCAAAGCTGAGTTGTTCGGGAACAACCCAATCTTGTTGGGTGAGGGTAATAGACGTGCCGTTGCGCGGCAAGCCATAAAAATCGGGGCCATGAAAGCTGGCAAAAGCTTCAAGCTTGCTCAGCGCATTAACTTGTGCAAAGGCTTGGGCATAGAGCTCAATGGCACTGTAGGCATTGTATATTCCGGCGCAACCGCAGGCGGCATATTTGGTGCTGCTGGTGTGTGGCGCGCTATCGGTGCCTAAGAAAAATCGTGGGTCACCACTGGTGGCAGCAGCCATTAAAGCTTGCTGGTGCTCGACGCGTTTTAAAATAGGCAGACAATAATAATCGGGCTTAAGCCCACCCGCTAATAATTGATTGCGATCATAGAGTAAATGGTGCGGCGTAATGGTGGCAGCCACATGGCTGCTTTGGGCCAGCACAAAATCACGCGCCTCTGAAGTAGTGATGTGCTCTAGCACTATTTTTAATTCGGGAAAATCTTCGCGCAATGGGCTGAGTATTTCATTAACAAAAATTGCCTCGCGATCAAAAATATCTCCGTAGGTCACTTCACCATGTATTAATAAGGGTAGGCCGTGGGCTTGCATGGCTTCGAACTGTGGGTAAAGCCCCAAAATGTTGGTCACGCCTGCGGCAGAGTTGGTGGTCGCCCCGGCGGGGTAGAGTTTCACCGCGTAAATATTAGGGTGCGCCGCCGCTTGTTTAAGGGTGTCTACGCTCATGGTATCAGTAAGGTATAAGCTCATGAGTGGCGTAAAGTCTACGCCTTCGGGAATGTGGGTTAAAATACGTTGCCGGTAAGCCTCTGCCATGGCAATGTCGGTAACAGGCGGGGTTAAATTGGGCATAACAATTGCGCGGTTAAATTGCGCGGCAGCATCGGGCACGGTGCGGGTTAAAGCTTGGCCATCTCGTAGGTGAATGTGCCAGTCGTCGGGCTGTGTAATTGTTAGTGTTTCCATTGTTTTAGATGTTATACTTTCGCGGCGTTTCGCACAAGGACATCTAGGGAAAACTTAACGTACTATGGATATATTCTTACAAACCCAGACCTGGGTAAGCCTTTTGGCGTTAACTGGCATTGAAATCATTCTTGGCGTGGATAACTTGGTTTTTATTGCTATTGTCACCGGCAAGCTACCGCAGCACCGGCAAAAGCTAGCACGCCGAGTGGGCTTGAGCATGGCGATGCTAATGCGCCTGTTACTGCTGGCCAGTATTGTTTGGCTGGCTGAGGCCACTGTGCCCTTTATGCATATTGCTCATTTCCCTGTTTCCATTCGTACTTTAATATTATTTCTGGGTGGGCTGTTCTTGGTTTATAAATCTATTCATGAATTATTATCTTTACGTAGCGCTGATGACGAGTCAACCAGGCAGCCGACAACATTCTTTATGGCCATCTTACAAATTATGGTGTTCGATATTATTTTTTCACTCGATAGCGTGATCACCGCAATTGGTGTGGTGCAAGAATATGAAGTGATGGCGATTGCTATTATATTGGCCGTATTGCTCATGCTGCTCGGCAGTGAGCCTATCATGGGCTTTATTATGCGACATGCCAGAGTAAAAATATTAGCCTTGGCTGTTTTAATTTTGGTGGGCATTAAGTTAATGTTGGGCGGGTTGGGCTTTCATATTCCTTCGGCGTATTTATATGTGACCATGGCCTTTGCTTTATTTGTTGAGCTTATTAATATTTACATTAAACCTAAAAATTAAAAAGTTATCCACAATTTCTGTGGATAAGCATGTGTGTAACCTCTTGCTAACGTTTTTTTAACGACCATCGCTTGAACTTTATCCTAAAAAAACAGGCATAAACAGCGTGTTAGTTGCGCTATTCTAAAATTTAGCCTGCAAACGTATTGCTTTTTACTGCTTAGAAGGTAAGATACGCGTGATCTTTGGTACTTTTCTCGTAAGACGAAGAACAACAAAAATAAACAGATTAAAGAGAGAAGCCATGTCTGAAGATACTTGTTTAGAGCCTAGCGTATTATTCGTTGGGAACATTCCATATTCGTTAGACGATAGTGGATTTTGCGCGTTAATGAAAGAGCATGGCGAAGTTGCCATTGCCGCTGTGGTACGTGACGAGCGTGATCGTTCACGTGGTTTTGGTTTCGTGCGTTTTGTTGATGCCGCTAACGCCACTGCTGCACAAGCAAGCTTGTGTGAAAAACAGCTTGAGGAGCGCAAAGTGCGTGCTTCATTTGCCCGCCATGATTCGCGTTATATTGAAATTGTCGATGAGTCTTTAATTACTGTTTAAGACGGCATTAGAATTTGATGTTAAAAAAGAGCCTTTGGCTCTTTTTTGTTTTCTGTGGATTATATTGTTGCTATGACTAACTGCCCCGAGTTTCCTATATTACTGGTCCCCACGCCTAAAGCCTGGCTAGAGGTTGCACTGCAAAACCTCGACCTATTATTAATTGACCACGCGCATTGTGAAAAGAAGGCGGCTTCTACCGCATTAGCGTTAATTTATCGTCATCCTGAACACCTTGAGTTAATACAGCAGTTGTCACGTTTGGTGCGTGAAGAGCTGCGCCATTTTGAACAAGTGCTCAAAATTTTACAGCAGCGCAATATTACTTACATCAGTATGCCGCCGGCACGTTATGCCCAAGGCTTAATAAAGCATTGTCGCACCTATGAACCGGCAAGGTTAGTGGACACGCTGATTGTGGGGGCGTTTGTTGAAGCGCGCTCTTGTGAGCGGTTTGGTGCGTTGGCGCCGTTGCTTGATGAACAATTAGGCCGGTTTTATAGTGGTTTATTGGCTTCTGAGGCGCGTCATTATCAGCATTACATTGGGTTTGCGCGCAAAATTGCTGGGGAAGATATTAGTGAACGGGTGGCTGAATTTTCCAAGATTGAGGAAGTGTTGATTACCAGTCCTGATCCGTTGTTCCGTTTTCATAGTGGCGTGTAGTCTTTTATAAATACCGTTTTGATATTTCCCATTGCGCATTTATTTGCAGCGCATAAACATCCCCATGCCAAGCAGGCAAAACCATGCGCCGCACCGATTGCCCATCAAGCTCAAACGGATGCTCATCTGGCCGGTGGGTATGGCCGTGTATTAACTCAGTGGCTTGGTGCTCTCGCAAATATTTTTCGACTTCATTTTGGTTAACATCTTGAATGCTTAAGGCAGTGCTTGTTGTATGGCGCCGGCTTTTAAAGCGCGCCCATGCCGCCAGGCCACGACGAACAAAGCGGGGTAAGCTGAGTAAACGTGGCAAAAATGTGGGGCCATAAACTTTGCGCCGAAAGGCTTGGTAATGCACGTCGTCGGTGCAGAGCAGGTCGCCGTGCATTAGTAATAGTTTGCGGCCATATAATTCAATTACGGCGGGATCGTTAAGCAGTGTGGTGCCGGTTTGTTTTGCAAATTGTAGGCCTAGGGCAAAGTCGCGATTGCCGCGCATAACGTAGCAGGGGATGCCGTGTTGGGTTAGCTGGTTTAGGGTGGTGCGCACTTGTTTGGCGATGCTGGAATTGTCATCATCGCCTATCCAGGCTTCAAAAAGGTCGCCCAGGATGTAGAGTGCGTCGGCTTTGGGGGCTAGAGTTTGCATAAAGTGGGTGAATTTATTTAGGGCTTCAGGGTCTGAAGTTTGGAGGTGGAGATCGCTGATGAAGAATGTTGTCATGGGGGGAGTGTATCATAATTTTTAGTGGGGGTTTGGGGTGGGCGCGATGACGACTGGCTTTTCTAGACACGCCGTGAATACATCCCTGTAGGCTCCGCATTGGCATCCCTGCCAGTGAGGGTCTAGAAAAGCCAGTCGTCATCGCGCTTCTGAAGCCTATTTTGTTGGGGGAGGGAGAAGGAGCTCGCTGCGCTCGGCTATTTTTAGATTATTTGGTTTTGTGAGAGTTGGGGTGACTTTAGCAATTTTTGATGTTCTGTAATGATGGGTTAATGACTTTGGGGCGTAATTTATGTTCTATAGCCTGAATTTTTTTTGCTAGCGAGCTGCGCTCGGCTAATTTTTATTTTTAGATTATTTGGTTTTGTGTGAGTTGGCGTGACTTTAACTATTTTTGGTGTTCTGTGATAATTGGTGAATGACTTTGGGGAGCAGTTCATGTTCTAAGGCGTGAACTTTTTGTTGCAAGCTATCGGCGCTCTCATCTGTATTGATATCGCATTGTGCTTGGGCAATGACTTGGCCGGCGTCGAGTTCTGTGGTGACGTAGTGGACGGAACAGCCGTGTGTTTTTTCGGCGGCGTCTAAAGCGCGTTGATGGGTGTTTAAGCCTTTAAATTTAGGTAATAGTGAGGGGTGAATGTTGATGAGTTTGTTGTTGAAGGCTTGCACAAATTCAGGTGCTAGAATATGCATAAAGCCAGCTAGCACTATTAAATCAGGGTTATGGTGTTGTAGGCTGGTTTGCAATGCGTGGTCGAAGGCGGCGCGGCTGGTGAATTGTTTGCGCTCTATTACTTCAACCGCTATGTTTGCAGCGTGGGCACGCTGCAAACCATAAGCACTAGATTGATTGCTGATCACGGCTTTTATTTCAATGGGCCATTGTTCACGTGCGATGCTATCTATAATGGCTTGCAAATTGCTGCCATTACCAGAAATGAGCACCACAATTGAAAAGGTGTCTGCCATGTTAAGCCATAACCACGGCAGGGGCATCGGCTGCGCGTGGGGCAATCTGGCCTATTTTCCAAGCTTGCTCACCTTCGCTTTGTAATAATGTAATGCAAGCTTGGGCCGAATCTGCCGGCACCACGATCACTAGGCCAACACCGCAGTTAAAAGTGCGTTGCATTTCGCTGTCGGTTACGTTGCCTTGTTGTTGTAGCCAGTGAAAAATTTCTGGCATTTGCCAGCTGTTGGTATCTAACACCGCTTGGCAGGTTTCCGGCAGTACGCGTGGGATATTTTCTAACAATCCGCCGCCGGTAATGTGCGAAATGGCATGTACGGTTTGAGCCTCTAAAAGCTTTAGTACCGGCTTAACATAAATTCGTGTTGGCGTGAGTAAGGTTTCACCCAGTGTGCTGGCGGAAAACTCTTGTGATAAATCTGCACCACTCAGCTCAACTAATTTGCGAATTAACGAATACCCGTTTGAATGCGGGCCTGAGGAGGCCACGCCAATGATGGCATCACCGGCTTGTACTTTGGTGCCATCGAGTAGTTTGTCTTGCTCGACAATGCCGACGCAGAAACCGGCTAAATCATAGTCGTTGCCGCTATACATGCCCGGCATTTCAGCTGTTTCACCGCCAATAAGGGCGCAGCCTGCTTGCTCGCAGCCTTGGCCTATGCCGCTAACAACTGCGGTGGCTATGTCTAGGGCCAGTTTGCCGGTGGCGTAATAGTCTAAAAAGAATAACGGCTCTGCGCCTTGCACGATTAAATCGTTCACGCACATGGCTACCAAATCAATACCAATGGTATCGTGCAGGCCTAATTGCGTGGCTAATTTCAATTTAGTGCCCACACCATCGGTGCCGGAGACTAAAATAGGATTTTTATATTTATCCCAAGGTAATTTGAATAAAGCGCCAAATCCGCCTAAGCCTCCCATGACTTCTGGGCGCGAAGTTCGCTTGGCAATACTCTTAATATTGTCAACTAATGCATTACCGGCTTCAATATCAACGCCGGCGTCTTTGTAACTGTATGATGGCTTGCTCAAAAGGGGCTCCCATGTGCTAGAATAAACGCTCGTTATTATCCTAGGCTTAGTTGATGCTGACAAGACGTTTTGTAACATTCCTGATTATTTTATTGCTTTGGGGCACTATTTCGCAAGCAATGGTGGTAAAAGACCTTTATAGCGCCCAAATTCCGGTGGTAGACCAAAGCAGTGCAGTGCGTAGCCAGGCAATTGGCCAAGCTTTTATGACGGTGTTGGTCAAAGTGACCGGCAATACGCAGCTAGGTCAACAATCCGTGTTTCAAACTGCTGCCAAACAAGCCGACAACTACACACAGCAGTTTTCTTATATAAAAAATGACGACAGCAGTGATGGCAAACACCCTTATTTGTTGGAAGTGGACTTTTTGTCGGACGCTATCAATACCGTGTTGCTGCAAAACAAAGCCCAGGTGTGGGGGCGTGATAGACCGCTGACCTTGTTTTGGATTGCGAACAATGGCCAATTAGTGGGGGCCAACAGCGCTAACCCGATTGCAACGTTAATTGATAAAAACACCGATAATCGCGGCATTCCTGGTATTTTGCCTTTATTAGATTTAACCGATGTGCAAGCGGTCAGCTCCAGCGATGTGCAAGCGCCATTTGTGTTGGCGCTTAACAAAGCTTCGGCGCGTTATGGAAGCAATGCCATGGTTATTTTGCGTATTAAGTCAGGTGCTAGCATTAGTAGCCGTTGGACCTTATTGGCCAACAAAAAAACCTTTAATTGGCAATTGCAGGGCACCAGTATGGCTCAGTTAATTAATGATGGGGTTAATAAAGTCGCCGATACCTTGGCAAGCCAATTTGCAGTGAGTTCGAATATGCAGCAAACTCAGTTGAGCTTGCAAATTTACGGCTTGCACTCGCTTGCTGACTTTGCCAAAGCGCGTGATTACTTGCAAAGCTTAGCCCCGGTAAAACAAGCTACCATTGGACAAATAGCGCCGGACCATGTGACGTTTGCATTGCAACTGTTAGGTAGTGAACAAGATTTGCAAGAAGTCATTGATTTAGATCACACCTTAAAGCCCATAGCCACTGATACGGCCGGGCAAACAAATGATGCTGGCGACAATGCACCGGAGTTGGAGTACCAATGGGGGCGTTAGAGCAAATTCCACTTGATATGCAATTGGCGCAAGAAAACACGTTCGCAAATTTTATTGGGGGTGACAATGGCGCGCTCATTCAGGCCTTAACGGCACCGGCTGACGAGCAGCATTGGTGTGTGTATGTTTGGGGCAGCCATGGCGCGGGGCGCACGCATTTATTACAAGCGGCTTGCCACCTTGCACACACGGAAAATTTACAAACCGCTTATGTGCCGTTAGATTTAATGCGTGATTATTCCCCGGACATGTTAGAAAATTTAGAGTTGGCAAACGTGGTGACGCTGGATAATATTGAAGCGGTGCTGCACGATGCTGCTTGGCAAGAAGCATTATTTCACTTATATAATAGGGTGCACAGTGCGGGGCACAAATTAATTATTAGTGCTCATCAAGCTGCCAAGCAAGTAGACTGCTCATTGGCTGATTTGCAATCGCGTTTATCTGCGGCTAATCATTACCAGGTGCAAGCTTTAAATGATCAGGCTAAAAAACAATTGTTGCAGCAGCGCGCCACCGAAAATGGCCTAGCCATTGAAGAGGAAGTGGCCGAATTTCTCATTCGCCGTTGCCCACGCAACGTGGCTGATTTGCTGGCCACCATGGACACGTTAGACCGTGCTTCGCTGGTGGCCAAACGCCGCCTCACCATTCCGTTTGTGAAGCAAGTGTTAGGCATGTAATAGCATTAAGCCAGTTTCAACGCTGCATGCGCTAAACGTTTGCCCATGGCTTTTGCCAACTGCTGCTCAGCATCAGACAACTCACTCTCATTATTGCCAAAGGTCACGTGCGTTGGCCCATAGGGCGTGCCGCCGCTCATTGTAGTGTGCAACGCTTCTTCTGAAAAAGGTAAACCCATAATCAGCATGCCATGGTGCAGTAGGGGTAACATCATGGTAAGCAGTGTCGATTCTTGACCGCCATGCATACTTGATGTGCTGCTAAATACGCAGGCAGGTTTGCCGCTGAGTTCAGCCGAAAACCAAATTTCAGCCGTAGTGTCTAAAAAATACTTCATCGGTGCGGCCATGTTGCCAAAGCGGGTAGGGCTGCCTAAAGCTAAGCCGCTGCAGTGGCGTAAGTCATCTTTATCGACGTAGAGGTCACCAGAGTCCGGCACGGAATTTTCAGTTTGTTCGGTGCTGGGGCTCACCGAGGGCACAGTGCGCAAACGAGCTTCAATGTTACCCGCAGACTCAATGCCCAGCGCAATTTGCTCGGCCAACGCTTTGGTGGCGCCGTGGCGACTATAATAAAGAACCAAAATGTAGGGGAGGTTGGTCATGGGTAATTGCTCGCGTGATGAAAGCAATATGATATCATAGGCCTTATGAAAAAAATGTTGTTATTTATTGCCTCTGCCGGCAAACATTTTCTCCAAGATGGCTGCCTATATCGTGCTTCATCGTTGGCCTTTACCTCGCTTATGGCGCTGGTGCCGCTCATGGCGGTGGGTATTTTTATTTTATCGTTTTACCCGCCCATTCAATTCATGGGCGAAAAAATAGAACAATTTATTTTTAGTAATTTAGTTGCCAGCTCCGGTGAAACCCTAGAAAAATATGCCTCGCAATTTTCGCAGCAAGTGTTGCACATGTCTTGGCTGGGTGTTATTGCGTTATTTGTGGTGGTGGCATTATTAATGTTTAGTATTGAAAACGCACTTAATGCCATTTGGAAATTACCCCAACGTCCAGGCCGGCTGCCTATTTTGCGCGCGCTGGCTCGCCATTGGTTTATGTTGTTTTTAATCCCATTATTATTAGGCGCCAGTTTGCTGTTGGCGTCTTATATTTCTTCTCTGGTGTTCATGCAAAATACGCTGCAACAAATTCACATGCCCAATGCACTGGTTATTTTGTTGCCGGCGGTGTTGGGCTTTTCGGCTTTTGTGGCCATTTATAAATTTATTCCCGCCGCACATGTACCTTGGCGCCATGCCTTGGTTGGCGGCTTGGTGAGTACCGTCTTGTTTACGCTGTCAAAACAATTATTCGTGCTCTACATTCGCGTTATTCCCACCTACACGCTATTATACGGTGCTTTTGCTGCGGTGCCGTTGTTTTTGATTTGGGATTATATTGTTTGGCTGATTATTTTGTTTTCGGCTGAGATTGTTTGGCTATTAGGTGAACAAAAAAATATCCCCGAATAAAACCAGGTTCTATTCGGGGATATAATGCTAGTTTATTCTCGTGGTTTATAAGTTATATAAAAAGTTTAATTCCACACTGTGGGAAAATCCCTGCAAGTAAACCAACTGAGTGGTTACTTTGCCGAATGTTGAGTTCAAGCCGTATCCTAGTGTGCTCAGCATAATTTCATTTGTAAAGGTTGAGGTACCATTAGCCTGCGAAGTAGCATCTGAGGTTTTTTTATTGCTATATAAACCTGCACCAAAGGCAAGGAAGGGTTGCAGGTGAGGCAAGACTTGTATGCTGTAAGTGCCTAATAAGCTGACATTTTGATTTGATTGAGTCCTGATTCTATCGCTCTGACCCGTTCTGGTGTTTATAGTTTTGATATCACCAAGCTTGCTATAAGACAATCTCATTCCAAAATGAGACGAGACTTGTTTAGAGGCAATGAGGTTAAAACCTGTTTTGTTCTGTTGCGTGTGGGTGTAAGTGATGTTGGAAGATTCACCAGAAGATGCCCTTTTAAAGGTGCCAGGAATATTAACACCAGCACCAACGGCCCAGCCATCGTTGCTTGTTATTGTGGCTTGTTGAGTAGCAAAGGCACTGCTGACGCCAAGGCTAAGCAGAGAAACAGTAAGGCAGCTTAATAATAAAGGTTAAGTAGATAACATAATTGAGTTCCATAAGTTAGTGTTGAACATTCTACTATATAAATGGTAAAGGGCATGCTATGATTTTTACCTCTATTTCTTATTGAGTTGTGCATGTCGTATTCCGTTAAACAAAGCGCTTATTTTGTGCCTTTTATGGTGGCACTGGCTATCCATATTTTGGTGATTGGTGTTTTGGCTAGTGTTTTAAGCGTGCCAACCCTTACTCTACCCCCGGCTGCAAAATCTGCGGCGGCGCAACCTGGCGTTATTGAGGCGGTGAGTGTGAATCAAGCCGCGGTAGAGCAAGAAATGCAAAAAATTGCGGTGGAGCATCTTGCCCAAAAACAAGCGCAATTAACCCAGCAAGCTAATTTAGCGGCCAAACAAGCCGCGCTAAGCAAGCAGCAGCAACGCACCCGTAAAACCTTGGCAGCCTTAAAAGTCGAGCGTCAATCGCAACAAAGCGAATTGGCCCGTTTAAAACAGCAGCGTGCCTTATTTTCTCGGCAGCTAGCCCAGCAAGATTTGCAACGCAAGCTGGCGGGCGAGGCCAAGGCGCAGCAATCAGAGCGCGCCAAAGAATTAGCCGGCGTGGTGAATAAATATAAACAACTTATTAGGCAACAAATTTACCCTAACTGGCCTGTGTTACAAAAAGATCGTGGTTTAGCGGTGGACTTATTAATTAACGTTTCCAACAGCGGCACCGTGTTAAGTGTGAGCGTGCAGCGCACTAGTGGCTCGGCGGCGTTTGACCGCTCGGCTGTTACGGCGGTGTATAAATCTTCACCTTTACCGGTGCCAGAAGAGCAGGACGTGTTTAGTTTATTTAAGCAATTTAAATTGACGATGCAGCCACAAAATATTGTTGGTTAACCTCACTATGGGGTGGCATTGAGGCAACTCAATGTTTAGGAGGGTGCCGTTCCCCTCGGCACGTGTTTAATGTAAAAATGAATTAAATTAACGCGAAAAGCGCTTTCCTAGCCAATAAGTCACTGTTTTCATTGCTATATTGTTTATTATTGGCAGACTTGAGCTATTGTGAGAAAGTGAAAATTTAAACAAACATGCGCATTAATTGTGGTTTTACTGAAGAATTGCTTGTTATTTCTCAGCTAGCTTGGTATATTTCGCAAAATTATTACACAGGTAGGTTTGCATGAGAAATTCATTTGGTCTCGGTTTCATCTTTATGGCTTGTTTAAGCTTTAGCATGTCAGCATTTGCCTCATCATACGAGCAAGTGACCAGCATTCGATTCAACACTAACAGTGCAGCGATCAGTCCTTACAATAAAGATTCATTAAAAGATGTGGTGACGGTGTTAAAAAATAACCCCGATGCTAAAGTCATGCTGGTGGGTAACACCGATGGCACCAAGCCTAAAAATGGCGCGCCGGGTTATAACCTGAACCTTGCCAAGAAACGTGCACAGGCCATCAAACAATATTTATTGAGTCACAAAGCGATTACCGCCAACAATATTAAAACCAGCGCATTCGCCGACATGCCAATATTGTGCCACAGCCCATTAAAAAGTATTCTAGGACGCCGAGTCGATGTTATTTATTGCACCTCTGACGTTCACTGTGAAAGCAGTTTCAACGACTATGAAGCTTGGCTGCAAGATCATTGCGAAAAACCTGACCCACTTTTAGTCTACATGCCAAAAAGTTATGACCCACGTTACATGCTCACCTTGAGCTATATGAATGCGCGTCAATGGACTGAATCACCTCGTTCAGTTACCGGTTTGAAATTTAACGATGGCATTCACACGTTGGGTGATTTCGATGGTAATAAAATCAAGCAAAAAGGCTTGTACTCAGTTAATTTTGCGGTACGTGTTCTTGGAAATGTTCAAGCGAAAAAATCAATGCCATTTTATGTGGGTGTTGATTATTGGAAGAACTCTAAGGCACTTGAAGCAACTGGCGTGTTTTCCTACAAGCGTATGTTGCCAGCCAATCAGTACAACTACCAATACAATCTTTCGGCGCAGGCGTTAGGTTTAACCGGGCAACTGTACTTGCTTAACGAGTATCGTTTTAAACCCTACGTACAGCTTGGAGTGGGTGCGGTGAAGCTATCGACTTCAGGTTTTAGCTTGGCGCCTATCGCTCATGCTGATGAAACAAGCTTAACCTATGCCGACAAAACCAAGACCAATGTTTATTACAAACTGGCCTTGGGTGCGGATTACTCATTGACCAACGTTGTAAAAATTGGTGCTAACTATTTCTATGCAGATATGGGTAAATACACGGTTGGCCCCGGTGTTTTAGGAACGCACGGCACGCCGGCGATGACTAAAAAATTAGCCATTGATGGCTTTTCTGTTACAGCCGCTTTTGAATTTTAATTTAAAATAATTATTTGAGGATATATCCCATGAGTTGTAGAGTTTTTGTTTTAGCTTTGTTGTTGTCTATTGTTAACCTGGCGAGCGCTGAATGGTACACCGTAAATACTATTGGTTTGCCACAGAGTCTGATTGCGGGGCAGGAATATGACAATGTTTCGTTGGTGATAACCAATACCACGCAGAGCGTAGCGACGATAACCAGTGCTGTGACGGCCGTGCCAAAAGGATTTCCTACCAATTCAGTTAACGACTGTACCAGTGTGACTTTAGCGCCACAAGCATCTTGTGTGTTAGCTACTGCAGCTATTTATCGTGCTGCGAGCGACTCAGTAGCAACATGGGCTGCTACGGTGAATGATGGTTTTGAAACCTTTCCTAAGCAAGTGAACCTTAGCGTTACCACCGGTTTAGACGCCTCTATTTCACAGTTGCCAGCCAATATGTCGGTAGGTCAAAAAGAGCCAGTGCAAATTGATGTGCTTAATACTGCGGCCACAGATGTGCAAGGGCTTGATGTGCGCTTGCCGAACATTGCTGGCTTAACCTACGCCAGCAACACCTGCGCTGCTATGACTATTTTAAAAGCCGGAGCAAACTGTCAAGTGCAGGGGACCTTTGAGCCAGTACAAGGTGCTACGGGTGTAATTAGTGTTGATGCTTCTGTCAGCGACAGCAGTGGCCGCAGTATTAAATTGCAAACTAACACAAATGTTAGCGCGGTGTCTGTTAGCGGTGAAGCAATTTACCCTAATGGTAATGTTAGCATTGGCGGTTCTGAAAAATTTCGCTATGTCTTTAAAAATACTAGCGATGCCAATGCAGCCGATGTGAGTGTTACTTTACCAGACGATACCGGCCTTGTGATTGAGCATAATGGGTGTGAGATAGCAACACTCAATGCGGGTAAGCGTTGTGAAATCAAAATGATTTACACGCCGCCTGAGCCAGGCAGCGCAAACGCCGAGCTTCACAGCTTCACTGCGGTGTTAAAATATGAAGAAGGCAATGATGTTGAAGCTACACACGAGGTAACTATTTCGCCTGTGCCGGTTAACGGTGATGTTTCAGCTGCCAAGGGTAATGTTGCTATTGGCGGTACCCCAGATACATTTACTTATACTTTCACCAATACGGGCGCTGCTGCAGCAACCGGTGTAACCATTCAAGAGCCACAAGAACCTGGTTTTGTGATTGATGCTGTCAAAACAACCTGTTCTACAGGTACCGACATTCCGGCGACTAAGTCATGTCGTATTGTTGCCAGTTACACGCCGCCAGTTGACGCTCAAGGCAAGCATATTTTTAGAGTGATTCTAGGTTATGCAGAGGGTGGTGATGCGGTTGTGACGCATACCTCAGAGGTCAGCGCCGTGCCGGTGACGGCCAGTGTTCTGGCACCTTCTAGCTCTGTTAATATTGGTGACACAGATTATTTTACTTACTATTTTTATAATGATGGCACGTCAGCCACCTCGGGTGTAAAAGTAACCTTTCCACAAGTTACTGAGCCGGGTTTTGCCGTAATCAATGATGCTTGTACGGGTCAGGCCACGCCGGGCGGCGAATACTGCCTTGTTGAGGCAAAGTATACGCCACCGGTTGGCACGCTTCCAGGCCAGCATATTTTTACAGCTGTCTACCAATACGCAGAGGGTGGGGATCTGGTTGCTAATCACACTTCTAATGTGTTGCCAGCAGCCTTAATTCCTCTCGTGGGGGTGGCATCTCCTGCTTTAGCTAATGTTACTCCGGGTGAAACAGAAAACTTCATTTATTATTTCCAAAACGATAATGATACGAATGTGGCGATTGATAAGGTGATTAAGCCTACGGATAAACGTCTTACTTATGGTGCCTCAACATGCACGAGCGAAATAGCTGCGAATAGTAGTTGTAGTATTGAGGTCAGCTTCACACCTCTGGCAACGGATACGGGTGAGCAGGACTTTAGTGCCCGGTTACTCTACCAAAGTGGAGAAGTCTCAGCTACGCACATTGCGTTTGTTGGCTCGCCTTCATTGCTCGCTTATGCCACTCCTACTGATAGCAGCATCGGTACTGGAGATAGTGATGTATTTTCCTATGTGTTTCAGAACTATGGGGCGACAATGCCTATAACTAACGTGCATGTTGATTTACCTATTAACGTACCAGGACTGGTTATCGATACCAATGGTTGTACAGGCGTTGAGACGCTGGAGCCGGGCGAGGGTTGTCAGATAGATGCTACCTACACGGCGCCGACAGATCCAGCTCCTGTTTTGGGTGTTCCACTTAGCCTTCCTGCAAGATTTAGCTTTGGTAATAATGGCGACGCTGTTGTGGTCACGCACAAGGTTACGGTAAACACCGTACCAGTAGCGGGGGAGAGCGCGCCGACTTACATTACAGCAAAAAACCAGCAGGATGTACCGATTACGTATACGTTTTACAATTTAAGTAAGGTTAACTCCGTTCAAGGCATCAAAATAAAGCCGCCTATAAACGCAAATACAACCGTAGTCAGTGATAGTTGTGTGGGGGCGCCGTTGCTAGTTAATGGGAGTTGTGAGCTAAAGGTAATGTTTCATGCGGAAGCCGATGGGGCTAATGCAGTGCATATTCTTGAAGCAAATTTCTATTACACTGAACACGGAACGGTGCCTATAAAAGCGACTTGTGTTGTTCAAGTACCCCCGAGATAAAAATCTTGATGGGTGTTCATGGTTGAGTCAAGGCCCCGCGAAAAAGGGCTGAAAAGAGCGGAGTGTATGTCTATTGATGAGCACTTTGAAGACCTTTTTCACTCAATATTGGCCAAAGATGCGCATTCCTTGCTACAGGGTGAGCGGGTACAAAAATTGATTAATTGCGCCAGGGTAGGCTAAAGATATTTTGAATTAAATTCTTCATGTCTTTAGTCTACCCTGGCGCAATTTCTAACGACCTTCTGCGTCTTTTCCGTTATACTACCCCCATGTTTACTTTACTACGCTCATTTTTTGCCCTGCTTGGCTTGTTGTTCACTTGCAACAGCTTTGCTATTTTGCACCTCACCCTAAACCAAGGGGTCAACTCCGCCGTGCCTATTGCTGTGGTGCCTTTTTTTGGCAGCCCAGCGGCGCAGCAAATAAGCCAAGTGATGACCAACGACTTGCAAAATAGCGGCCAATTTAGCAATGCCGTAGCAAACGACCCCGCGCACCAACCCAGCACTGCCGCTGGCGTGCAAGTGCCTTATTGGCGGGCACAAAATGTGAATTACGTGATTGTGGGCAATGTGCAAACCGATGCACAAGGCGTGCAGCAATTACAAGTTAGCCTGTTAGATGTTTATAAAAACAACAATGCGCAGAGTGCGGTTGTGCTGCAACAACAATTTGCAATGCCTACCGACCAAGTGCGTGGCTTAGCGCATCAAATTAGTAATTTACTCTACCAACAAATTTTGGGTGTTCGGGGGGCTTTTGCGAGCAAAATTGCGTATGTGTTGGCGCAGCACGTTGCCGGCCAAGCGGCCAGTTACCAATTAATGACGGCTGATTATGATGGCAATAATGCCGTGCCTATATTGGTGTCTAAACAGCCCATCATGTCCCCAGCTTGGTCACCCGATGGCAGCCAACTAGCCTATGTGTCATTTGAAAGCGGCATGCCGGCGATTTATATTAGCAACATTAATACCGGTAAACGCCGTTTAATTACCAATTTCACCGGCATGAACGCCGCGCCGGCTTTTTCACCTGATGGCACCAAATTAGCCTTAGTGTTATCGCGCGGGCAAAGCCCCAATATTTATGTGGTGAATTTGCAAACCGGGGCCTTGCAACAAATCACGCATGCCTATGCCATTAATACTGAACCTGCTTGGTCAGCAAACGGGCAACAAATCTTGTTTACCTCCGACAGAGGCGGCACGCCACAAATTTACCAGGTTGATATAGCCAGCAAACAAGTGCGCCGCATGAGTTTTAGCGGTAACTATAATGCCCACCCGAGTTATGACCCAGACGGGCGCAGCATGATCTTCTTGCACCGTGGTTTAGACAGTAATCAGAACTTTGGCATTGCAGAGCAAACTCTGGCTAACGGCAAGCTCAAAGTGTTGAGCGAAGATAACGCGCAATCCCCCAGCATCGCGCCTAATGGCAGCATGATTATTTACACGGTGCAATTGGCGCCGGGGCAAAGCCAGCTGGCCATGGTTTCTACTGACGGGCATGTGCATTTGCGCCTACCTAATTCTGACGGCGCCGTGCAATCGCCGGCCTGGTCGCCTTATTTACCACAGAGCAAAAACGCATAATGTGGCGTTGTGTTTGTGTACTGGCCTGTGCGTTAATGCTAAACAGTTGTGCCGTGCAGCCCACTAGCGATTATGCTTTGACGCCGGCTGAAATGAAAACGGCCGGCAGTGCCAGCCTTAATGGTAATGAAAATGTGCCGCAGTTATATCAAAATGCACAATACGTTCAATACAAGAGAAAATAAATGTTCGCAATACGTTTTATTATCATTATTTTTAGCCTGGGTTTACTTGCCGGCTGTGCTAATCAAGGTGCGTTTGGCCCTGGTTTAGGCATTCAACCTGGCCTGGATACGGCAGGCTTGAGCAAGCAAGAATTGCTGCAAAAACAAGCGGTTTTCTTTGATTTTAATAAAACCAATATTCAAGCCAAATACTTACTCGTGGTACAAGAGCACGCGCAATATTTAGCGGCGCATCCACAGCAAGTGGTGCTGCTGGCCGGCAACACTGATGTGGGTGGCAGCCGTGCTTACAACTTAGCCCTAGGTGAAAAACGCAGCAAAGCGGTGGCCGATGTGTTGCTCGCCAACGGCGTGCCAAGCCAGCAAATTCAACAAGTCAGTTACGGCACCGAAGTGCCCATTGGCTGTGGCAGTAATGATGATGCGCATGCCTTAAACCGCCGCGTGGATATTTTATATTGTCTTTCTTCAACATGTGAACAGGTAGCTAAAAGTTATGCGCAAAATATTTGTACTTTCCCTAATTAGTTTTTGCACGCTGCTGCATGCAGCGCCAGTGGTCGATGCGAACGACAGCAGCTCGCAAACCGCCCTAGTGCAAAGCCAAACCAGCACGGCGGCTAACGTAGACACCAGCAGCATGAGCGTGGCAGAGCGTCTTGAGCGTTTAGAGCAAATGGTAAGTGCGCAAGGGCAAATTCAGCTCAATCAACGCTTAGAACAATTGCAGCAACAAATTGAAATCTTGCAAGGCCAAAACGAAGTGTTGCACCATGAGTTGCAACAGGTACAAACGCGCCAATACACGCTATTTCAAAAACTCTCTAGCGGCAAAAAAGTGACCATGCCAGACACCAGCATGCCGCAAAGCAGCAACGAGCCTAAAGATCAGGCGGCCTACCAAGCGGCTTATGCCAAAATTACTGCCGGCGATTATGGCGGGGCCATTAGTGCCTTGCAAAGCTTCGTGCAACAATTTCCACAAAGCACCAACGTGCCTAATGCCCTATATTGGCAGGGCGAAGTGTTCACGGCCCAGGGCAAAAATGCGCCAGCACAAAAAGTGTTGCACCAATTGATTTTGCAATTTCCTAGCAGCCCCCGCATTGCCGACGCGCAGTTAAAATTAGCTAACATTGCTATAGATAATGACAACAACGCCCAAGCCGAAACCCTATTGAAAAATATTATTAAGCAATACCCTGGCTCCTCTGCCGCCAGTGTTGCGAAAAACAAAATTCGTTTAATTAATGGTGGCTAATCAATGAGTCAATTGCGCTTAACAGAAATCTTTTACTCGCTTCAAGGTGAAACAAACACCGTGGGCCTACCCACGGTGTTTGTGCGCCTCACCGGCTGCCCACTGCGTTGCACATATTGTGACACCGCTTATGCCTTTAAAGGTGGCACCATGCACACGTTAGACGATATTGTGCAGCAGGTGGCGGCTTATGAGCCGCGCTACGTAACGGTCACAGGTGGCGAGCCTATGGCGCAAAAAGCTTGCCCAGAGTTACTCACCAAGCTGTGCGACGCGGGTTACACTGTCTCCTTAGAAACCAGTGGCGCTTTAGATATTAGCCCGGTTGACCCGCGAGTGGTTAAAGTGCTCGATTTAAAAACGCCAGCCTCTGCTGAGTGTGAGCGCAACGACTATGAAAATTTAGCGCATATTCTTGCGCACGATCAAATTAAGTTTGTGATTTGCGATCGAGCCGACTACGATTGGGCCAAACAATGTTTAACCGAGAGAGCCTTGGCCAGTAAATGTGAAGTACTGTTTTCGCCCAGTTATCAGCAGCAATCGCCGGGGGAACTCGCCGACTGGATTATTGAAGATAACTTACCCGTGCGTTTACAAATTCAATTGCACAAATATCTTTGGGGTGACAAACCTGGCGTGTGATAATCCTGAGCAAACAAAACACACTTAGCCCATATTTTAAGCACTAAAAGCCTTGCAGCAAGACGAATCTTATTTATACTCGTAGCAGAATGAAATTCTGGCATTTCTGGCTTATAAATTTGCACCAGGTAAAACCCTCTTTTGCTCGCAATATATTTAATATTACTCCCTCAAGAGGATTTTACCTGGCACAAATTTCGTTGCCATAAATGCCGGAATTTCTTTCGCTACGAGTATAGATATCCGCCGGAAAAACTCGACTCTTGCCCATATTTCAGGTACATTATGCCTTTATTTAACGCATCTAGAGGCACGTCATGTTTAGAAAATTGCGCGGTTTATTCTCCGAAGATATTTCCATCGATTTAGGTACAGCTAACACGCTGATTTTTGTAAAAGACAAAGGCATCGTTTTAGATGAGCCTTCAGTTGTGGCCTTGCGTCATGATGGCCCTGGCAACAATAAAACCGTGGCTGCCGTGGGTGCAGAAGCCAAGCATATGTTAGGCCGTACGCCGGGTAACATTAGCGCTATTCGTCCAATGAAAGACGGCGTAATTGCCGATTTCTACGTAACCGAAAAGATGCTGCAACATTTTATTCATAAAGTGCATACCACTCGATTTTTCCGTCCTAGCCCGCGTGTTTTAGTGTGCGTGCCCTGTGGCTCTACCCAGGTTGAACGTCGCGCTATTCGCGAATCGGCTATGGGCGCCGGCGCCAGTGAAGTTTATTTAATCGAAGAACCTATGGCCGCAGCCATTGGCGCTGGCTTGCCGGTTGAAGAGGCACAAGGTTCCATGGTCGTAGATGTGGGTGGTGGTACAACTGAAGTGGCCATTATTTCGTTAAGTGGTGTGGTTTATGCTGCCTCGGTGCGTATTGGTGGTGACCGCTTTGATGAAGCCATTATTAACTATGTGCGTCGTAACTATGGCAGCTTAATTGGTGAAGCCACGGCTGAACGTATTAAGCATACCATTGGTACTGCATTTCCTGATTCGCAAGTTAAAGAAATGGAAGTGCGCGGCCGTAATTTAGCCGAAGGTATTCCGCGTAGCTTTAACTTAAATAGCAATGAAATATTAGAAGCCTTGCAAGAGCCACTAAGCGGAATTGTGGGTGCAGTACGCGCCGCATTAGAACAAGCTCCACCAGAGCTATCGGCAGATATCGCCGAGCGTGGCATGGTGTTAACCGGTGGTGGTTCGCTATTAAAAGATTTAGACCGCTTACTAAGCGAAGAAACCGGCTTGCCTGTTATTGTGGCTGAAGACCCGCTGACCTGTGTGGCACGCGGTGGTGGTAAAGCCCTTGAAATGCTAGATGAACAAAAAGGCGGCTTTCTTTCTACTGAGTAGAGCCTGGTTTTATTGTGTCTTTAAGAAATTATTATTCTCCCCTTGTTAACCGGGGAGAATTTTTTTTGTACTATTCCAGCTAACTATATTCGTAGCGAAGTAATGATTTAAGGAGTTCTTATCAGACGAATTTTTATGCGTGGTCCTATGCTGGGCATACGTACTATCTTATTCCTCTTGCTGTCATTACTGTTAATGCTGCTGGATCATAACACGCCTTATTTGAGTAAAGTGCGTGCGGTGCTCAGCGATGTTGTTTCGCCTTTGCAATATGTGGTGAACTGGCCGGTAGACGTGGTTGACTGGGTGAGCACTAGCGTGACAACGCATAGCCGCTTACTTGAAGAAAATACCAGCCTACGCGCCGAACAAGTGTTGCTCAACGCCCGCATGGAAAAGCTGCTCAGCCTGCAACACGAAAATCACCAGCTTCGCGCCTTACTCGATTCCACTCCACAAACTAAAACTGCCCGTATGTTAGTGGCGCAAGTGTTGGCCGTGGATTCGGCCACGTATTTGCAACAAATTGTCATCAACCGCGGGTCGAGTAATCAAGTGTTTGTCGGCCAACCGGTGATAGACGCCAGTGGCGTAGTAGGGCAGGTGGTGAGTGTGAGCAACCTAACCAGCCGTGTGATGCTGTTGACCGACAGCCAAAGCTCGATTCCAGTGCAAGATACGCGCAATACTTTGCGTGGCATTGTGAATGGTGACGGGCTTTATGATGGGCTGCGGTTAGTGCATGTGCCCATGACCACCGATGTGAAAGTGGGCGACAATTTAATTTCTTCGGGTTTAGGTTTGCGTTATCCCATGGGCTATCCGGTGGGGACGATTACGCGTGTTAGCCATGATAGCTCGCAAACTTTTTTAACCATTACGGTGCAACCGGCATCGCGCTTGGTCAATAATCGTTTGGTATTATTGGTGTGGCCTTCGGAACAAAAAACAATTAAGTCTGCGCGCCAGCAACTGGCGGTGTTGCAGCAACTGTCCTCACAACGAAAACAAATGACCGGGAGCTTAAATGCGTAAGCTTGCACGTCACACTAATTTCGCCATTATATTGTCACTTTTGTTGGCGATTGTTTTTACTATTATGCCTTTACCTAGTTGGGCTACTTGGTTTCGACCATTATGGGTACTACTGGTGTTATGTTATTGGGCTATGGCGTTGGATGGCCAAGTGGGTGTTGGTTGGGCTTGGTTGCTAGGATTGTTGTTAGACATCTTACAAGGTAGTGTGATGGGGGAACATGCCTTAGTGTTAAGTTGTTGTGTTTATTTGGTGTGTAAATTACGCAGACAGTTACGACTGAACCCACTGTGGCAGCAAGCTGTGGTGATCTTTATTTTATGTTTATTCTACCAAGCGACGGTGTATTTAATTCAAGGTATGTTGGGGCAAGCACCGGCGTCTGGTTTGTATTGGTTTGCGATGTTTACTTCCGCCTTAGTTTGGCCGTGGATTTTTATATTATTGCGCGACCTACGCCGTGGCCGTAATTAGTGAAACGTGTACTGATTATTCTTGGTCGCATTGCCAACAAAATTTACTGGACCTTTGCCGTACTGGTTGTGTTATTTGCCGTGTTGGCTACGTTGGCTAGGGCATTAACGCCCATTCTCAAACATTATCAGCCTAATATTACCGCGGTTGCCAGCCAATACCTTCATAACCCCATTAAAATTCGTGCCATTAAAGCGAGCTGGCGTGGTTTTCAGCCGGTGCTTGATTTAAGCAATGTTGATATCTATGACAAAGACACAAAGCATGTGGTCTTTGGGGTGAACAACTTTGAGGTGGGCGTTAACTTGTGGCAAAGCCTATTGGCGCACAAAATTATTGTGGCACGGCTGTATCTTGATGGTATGCAGCTGGTGCTAACACAAGATAAGCAAGCGCAATGGCAGGTAAAAGGTTTTGATCTGAAAACCGCAGAAGAAAAAGCTAACGGTTTTAGCATTCAAACTGTAGTGAGTTGGTTACTGTTGCAGCCTCAATTAGTGTTGCAAAATATTAGCTTAAGACTTGAGCCTAATAATCGCCCCACACATCAATTTGATGATATTGATTTAGAGCTAACCAATGCTGGCAACGTGCATCAATTGCGCGGCCAAGCAAATTTAAGCCAGCATCGCTCGCCGGTAGACATTGCGGTGGATTTATTCGGCAAGCCTAGTGATGTAACCCACTTAACCGGACATTATTATTTGCAGGGCAAAAAAATTCCGCTGAGTGAATGGTTTGCAGGTCGAAAATTATGGGGCTTTGCTTGTGAGCAAGGAGATTTTAATTTTCAACTGTGGGGCGATTGGCAGCAAGATCATAGTCAAAATTTACAAGCAAGTTTAAATGTTGCCAATGTTAAATTGCAAGCCAATGCCAATGGGGCTCCGCTATTAATTGATCAATTAAGCACTAAGCTGCAACTAACAGGCTTGGGGGATACGCAGCAAAATTTATTGGCCCAAGATATTGATTTAACGGTTAATCATCACAATTGGCCTACCGACAACTTACAACTCACGCGCTCAATTATAGCGGGGCAAAAAACATCATGGCAGGCCCAGCTTGATTATGCTGCACTGAGCGATTTGCAACCTTTACTTGGGCAAGCTGATTTTATTCCAGCGAGCTTGCGAGATAAATTTAACGTTTTGGCCATTGGCGGTAAATTACAAAATTTGAATTTACGCGTAGTGACTACACCACAAAAAACCCATTATCATGCTACCGCACAAGTTAAAGCTTTCAATATGCATGCTTGGCACATGCTGCCGGGGCTCTCGCAGGTAAATGCTAGCCTCAATGTAGATGACCAAGCCGGCGAGTTGCTAATGAACAGCCCGCAGTCTAGCTTAAGTATGCCGAAATTATTTTCGCAAAACATTGCGTTGGAAAATTTGCAAACCCAAGTGCAATGGCAGCAACAGCCACTGGGCACGCGTGTGCGAGTAACGCAATTAACGGCCAACTTACCTAATGGCAATGTTAACGCGGCCATGAGTTTATGGCTTAGCCATAAGGCGGGGCAATCTAGGATTGCTTTACTATCCCAATATGGATTTTCAAATCTGCAAGAAATGAACCGTTACTTTCCTGTAAAAGTTATGCAGCCTAATTTAGTGAAATGGCTCACCAAGGCAATTATTGCTGGTCAAAGCGCCACAGGTAAAATGATTATCTTTGGCAAATTGAAGGACATCCCCTACACAAATTACCAAGGTCAATTTATCATTGATAATCAGCTCACAAACGTGCAAATGCATTTTGCGCCAAAGTGGCCGGACCTTACGCAGCTTTCAGGTGATTTGCGCTTCACGCAAGATAATATGTTGTTGACCAGCACGAGCGGAGAGTACTTTAATCAACCGCTTGAAAGCTTGACTGCAAGCATTCCAAGCTTTAATCAAAAGCCCTATGTCGCGTTACATATTGATGCACATCTACACCTTACAAATTTGCAACATACGATGTTGTTGTTAACAAAAGCTAGCCCATTAAAAGACAGCGTCGGCAAGAAAATAGCCCCGTTAGATCCACACGGCCAGGCTCGCTTGCACTTGCAGTTAACTATCCCCTTTGCGCATAAGGCCACGCAAGTTGTGGGTGATGTAGGTTTTGATGCAGTAAATTTAAAGCTACCTCTTTGGCGCTTAAATTTCACCAAATTGAACGGTAACTTACATTTCACCAACACAAGCTTGGGCAGTCATTTGTTATCGGCCAATTTATTTAATCGGCCGGTGAAAATAAAGCTGTCAACACAAGAGCTTAATAAGCAGCGCTATACCCAAGTGAGTTTAACGAACCGTTTTGACTTACGCGATGTTAAACATTATTTTCAATTGCAAAATTTAAATTTTATTAACGGTACGGCGCAAGCTGTCTCGACCATAAACATTGCAGCCAATGGCAACACGCACTTAGTGATTAAATCTAACATGCAAGGTGTTAGCTTGGATTTACCTAAGCCCTTTTTTAAGGCCGCGAACCAACCACATCCATTTCAAGTTGATGCTTATCTTAACCCAGACAAGCCACCATTGATTCGTTTCACTTATGATGATTTGGCCGGTGCGATTTTGGCTTTTGATAAAAAAAATAATAAAGTTGAGTTTTCAAGAGCAAAAATTCATTTAGGAGACGGCGGCTATATCTTACAAAAGCAACCAGGCGTTTATTTGTCAGGAAACCTGAGCAGCTTTTCCTGGGTGAATTGGCAAGATTTCTATAATACTTATCTTAAGCAAAAGCAGCGCAAGGGCGCATCGCCGGCCGGGTCAAGTATTGTTAAACAAATTGATGTCAACATACAACAGCTTCAGGGCTTACAGCAAAACTTAACTGCTGCTCACCTGCTCCTTGTGTTGCAAGCGAAAAGTTGGCTGCTAAATATTGATAGTGATAGAATACAAGGGCGGCTAACTATTCCTTTTGATTATCAAAAGCAGGCGATAAGTGGTGAGTTCAATTATTTGCATTGGTACGCAAAAAAGTCTATTAATAAAGTGAAAAATGAATTAAAGCCAAGTGAGCTGGTGCCTTTAGCACTGACGGCGAATGATTTTTCTTATAATAAAACTGAGTTTGGTAAAGTGAGCCTAGCGCTACAAGCGATTACGCATGGCATTAACATTAAACGCTTAACGATAAATAATCCGCAATATAATTTAACCACCACCGGGCAATGGTTAGCGACCAAGCAAGGTGAAATGACCAATCTTTCCGGCCAAATTGATACCAGTGATTTAGGTGATTTACTCAGCGCACAAGGTGTGACAAAACATATTAAAAATACCAAAGGTGATGCGCAGTTTAATTTGTCTTGGCCGGGGAACCCAGGTCAGTTTCAAAGCAACCAATTACAGGGCACCGTTAAGCTGAATTTAAATAGTGGCGCCATCACAGGTTTGGGCGGCTCGGCTGAACAAAAGCTGGGTTTAGCCAAGTTGATTAATGTACTGAGCATACAAAGTATTTTCAGTAAGCTGACTTTAAATTTTGATGATTCACAAGGATTTGCTTACAACACCTTGACCGGTGATTTAACCTTGACTAATGGCAGCGTTTATACGCAAAACTTATATCTAGATGGCCCGGCGGCAGAAATATTTGTGAAAGGTGAGGTGGGTTTGGTGAAAAAAATCTACGATATTAACCTGCAAATTAGCCCCTACGTCACATCTAGCTTGCCGGTTATTGCCGCCATTGCTGGCGGCCCTTTAGTGGGTGTGGCCACTTGGGCGGTGAGCAAACTGGCTCGCAGTGGTATTGAAAAAGTAGTGGCTTATCATTATCACATTGGTGGTAGCTGGCAAAAACCGGTGCTCACGGATCTTGCCAAAAAATCGTAATTTACGCTACATTTCGACAATGCGTTTCTTTCACAAACCAAGCAAACACAAAACTTAGCAATGAGCAAATGGGTAAGGCCAACAAGGCCCAGTGATAATTGCTGCTGCTATAGACGCGTATTCCATGCTGCATATGGCCGGTCCATAATTTATCGAGAATATAGCCAATGATGGGCTGGAATAAGGCGCCAATTAATACCGAGGCCATATTGGCAAAAGCCATGGAAGTACCATTGATTTGCGGGGCATTAATTTCACTAGCCACAGCATAAGAAATGGCCACACCGGTATTGGTCATGCCATATAAAAATAATAAAGCAAACACGGTAATAACGCTTAAATGCGGAATATAAATCACACTGCCCATAAACAGCATGCCGCAAACGGCTGAGAACATTAACAGGGGTTTTCGCCGGCCGATACGATCTGAAATCCAGCCTGTGGCAGGGCCACCTATTGTCCAGCCTATAAATATAGTACCAATTGCCGCGCCCGCTAAGGTGCGTGGCCAATGATAAGTCTGGGTTAAAAAATTAACCCCCCATAATTCTGCAAAAGCTGCGCTAGGGGCATAAAGTAAACCAATGTAGCCCGCATTAACCCAAGAGCGAGAATTTTTTAAAACTAATATTAAGCCATGCCATATGCCCACTTTATTTTCTGGCTTAATGGAAGCCGTTGGTGTGGCGGGCTTGTCGCGTACGATTATGCCTATAAATACCGCTAAAACAATTATGACCACAGCCATGATATACATCGTGTTACGCCAACCAATATGATGCACCGCAACCGCAGTGGGTGCTTCACCAATCACCGCGCCCAACATCCCTAGGCCTTGGGTTAAACCTGCCAGTAAGCCGAAGCGCCTGGCTGGAAACCACATTGAGGCGAGTTTTAAAGTACCCACAAACGCAAACGAGGCACTAAAGCCCATCAACAGGCGACCGAGTTGCCCCAGCCACATAACATGTGCCACGCCAAATAAATAACACGATAGGCCGCACAAAAAAGCCATGATGGTCAGTAGTTTGTGTGGGCCAAATTTATCAACCAACATTCCTACCGGTAATTGCATGGGAATATACGCTAAATAAAAGCAGGCCGACAAGGTGCCCAGTGCTAAAGCATCGGCATTAAAGGAGCGCATTAAATCTGGCAGCATAACGCTGGGTGAAACTCGGGCAAAATATTCCGTAAGAAAAAAGCCTGCGCCTAGCGCCCAAATTAACCAAGGTCGAAAAGAAGAATTTTGTTTCATTTGCTGATATTTTTCCTGTAAATTTTGCTGCAAAATTAATGCGGCGCTCAATCGTTATAGGCCGTTTCATCCGAAGTTGTTTATCTATCATTGGCTATTTAGTAACAATCGCTGATGAGTGTTACTGCCATTTGCGCCTATTGAGTGTTTGTTGTGGGTATTCTAGCGCACATTTTCCCGTTGACCAAGATCACCCATTAAGTGCAAGCTATGCTATCATTCTCTTATGCGTATTAAAGTTCTGCCCGATAACATTGCTAACCAAATTGCTGCCGGTGAAGTCGTTGAGCGGCCAGCCTCGGTGGTGAAGGAACTAATTGAAAATAGTCTTGATGCGGGCGCCAGTATTATTGAAATTCACATTGAGAAGGGCGGGCTGCAATTAATTAGCATTCGTGATGATGGCAGCGGCATGGACAAACAAGATCTACCGTTGGCCATTGCACAACATGCGACCAGCAAAATTCGTATTCTAGATGATTTAACTCATATTGGCAGCTTAGGTTTCCGGGGTGAAGCCTTGGCTAGTATTGCCTCTGTCTCTCAATTATCGATTGTTTCCAAGCCGCGCGGGGCAGAGCAAGCTTGGCAGCTCACAAGCGATGCAGAGCTTTTGCCTGCGGCCCATGAAGAGGGCACTAGTATTAACATCGTTAATTTGTTTGCCAATGTGCCCGTGCGGCGTAAATTTTTAAAATCAGTGCGCACCGAGTTTAACCAGATTGAAAGCGTAGTAAAACGCGCTGCCTTGAGCGCTTACCCGGTTGCCTTCAAGCTAATACACAACGACAAAATCCTTTGGCAAGTATTGCCGTTAAACAATGCCGAGCAATACCCCCAGCGTTTAAGCAAAATTATTGGCAAAGTTTTTGCTGAGCAATGCCTAGCAATAGATGAAAGCCGCGCCGGCATGCGTTTATGGGGTTGGGTGTTGCCCGAGCAACACAGCCGCGCCCATGCCGATTGGCAATATATGTTTGTGAATGGACGCATGGTAAAAGATAAGCTGCTCAATCACGCTATTCGCGTTGCGTTTACAGAGGTTTATCAGCAGGGGCGTTACCCGGCTTATGTTTTATATTTAGAATGTCCGGCCGAAAACGTGGATGTAAACGTGCACCCAACAAAACACGAAGTGCGTTTTGTTGAGCAACGCTTAGTGCATGATTTTGTGCAAGCTAGTTTGGCGCGCGGCACAAAGCCTTCTTCTGCTGAGCCGGTATATTATAGTGCGCCTAACACTGAAGTGGTGGCCCATAGTATTGCCGAACCAACTCAAGCCTACCGACCCAGCGTAAGTAAACTTAGTTACAAAGCCTTAGTGGCCATCGACAACCAATTTATTTTAACCCAAGTTGACGAACAAATTTGGGTGCTGCATTATGCCAGAGCCTGCCGTTGGTTTGCGGAGCAAGCGTTGGCCAATGGCCAACTAACGCCACAACCTTTATTGATCCCCACGCAATGTTGTTTGTCTACCCGCGAGATGGAATTATGCTTGCAACAAGCCGCTTTATGGCTCGAGTTTGGTATTGATATTCGACAAATGTCACCCAGCAATGTAGTCATTCGAAGCTTACCGGCCTTTTTAATGGGCAGTGAAGCCAGCCCTTTAATTCAAGCCTTATTAAAATGTACCACGCAAGCTGACATAACATTATGTTTGGCTAAACATGCTTTTGTGGGCAGCAATTTGAGTTTAGAAGCACAGCAACAATGCCTAAAACAATTAGCCTTATTCACACGTGAAGAGGCAGAGCAAGCCGGCGTGTTGCAAGCGTGTAGTGCCGATAAAGTTGAGGCGTGGTTTACATGAGCTTGCCACAAGTTTATTGCTTAATGGGCCCTACTGCTGCGGGTAAAACCGATAAAGCGATTCAAATGGCGCAAGAACAAAACTGTGATCTGATCAGTGTGGATTCAGCCTTGGTATACCGTGGCATGAATATTGGCACGGCAAAACCCGATGCACAAACACTCAAAGCAGCACCGCATGCCTTGATTGATATTATAGAACCTTACCAGAGTTACAGTGCTGCTGATTTTTGCCGCGACGCAGTGCAAGCTATTGAGCAAAGTTTAGCAAAGGGTCGTACCCCGTTATTAGTGGGTGGCACCATGATGTATTTTCGTGCGTTGCAACAAGGCTTATCACCCCTGCCTCAGGCCTGCCCAAAAACACGCGCACTGTTAGAGATGCAACTAGCAGAGCAGGGGTTAGCACACCTCTATAAAGAGTTACAAAGCATCGACCCGCTCGCCGCCAGCAAAATAAAACCCAACGATAAGCAGCGCATTCAGCGCGCGCTTGAAGTGTTTCGGTTAAGCAATATCCCTTTGAGTACCTTACAGCTGCAACAAGCCGAGCCATTGCCTTATGAGTTTGTAAACTACGCTATCATCCCTGACGATCGCGCAGAACTGCATGCGCGCATTGCCGAACGTTTTCATTTAATGCTTACTGCGGGCTTTATTGATGAAGTGTGCGGCTTAAGAGCACGTGGTGATTTAAATTTAAACTTACCTTCCATGCGTGCGGTGGGCTACCGGCAAGTGTGGCAATATTTAGACGGTGAGTTTGATAAAGCCACCATGATTGATAAAGGAATTGCCGCTACTCGGCAGCTGGCAAAACGTCAATTAACCTGGTTGCGCCGTTGGCCAAAATTAGTTCATTTATCTCGCTAAATCCCCCTTTCCCCCTAGGGGTTCTCCCTATTCTATGATTCTGGTTTAAACATGTTACAATTCGCGTCCATTTATTGGAATCAAATAATTATTACAAAGGAGACAACAATGTCAGCTAAAGGGCAAAATTTACAAGATCCATTTTTAAACGAAATGCGAAAAGAAAATATGGCTGTCGCTATTTATTTAGTAAACGGAATTAAACTTCAAGGTGTGATTGATTCTTTCGATCAATATGTTGTTTTACTTAAGAGTGGTGTGAGTCAAATGGTTTATAAACATGCTATTTCGACTATTGTACCATCACAAGTTATCAAAATGCCTCGCATGGATGAGCAGGATGCAGCACCAGCAGCCTAAGCTGACTAGTTTCTTGTTATTAACCGTTACCCACTGGAAGAGTAGTTATGTTTGAACGGCCTGAAGGTGGTGAACGTGTTATTTTGGTACATGTCGATTTATTTCGCGATGATGCCGCCGATGATTTGGCAGAGTTTGTTACCTTAGCAAAATCTGCTGATGTTAATCCTGTTAGTGTAATCACCACCAATCGCAAAGCCATTGATGCCAAATATTTTATTGGTCGTGGTAAAGTCGACGAACTTGCTGAGGCTGTCACGGCATACGAAGCCCAATGCGTGATTTTCAATCATCGCTTATCTCCTAGCCAACAACGAAATTTAGAATGCCATCTAAAAGTACGCGTGTTAGATCGCACGCAATTAATTTTAGATGTTTTTGCCCAGCGTGCAAGAACGCATGAAGGTAAACTGCAAGTAGAGTTGGCGCAATTACAACATTTATCAACCCGTTTAATTCGCGGCTGGACTCACTTAGAGCGTCAGAAGGGCGGGATTGGTATGCGCGGGCCGGGTGAAACCCAATTAGAAACCGATCGGCGTTTATTGCGCGATCGCATTAAGTTACTCAAAACACGTTTAGATAAAGTGCGGAAGCAACGCGAGCAAGGCCGTGGCCGTCGCAAACGTCGCCCCGTGCCGGTTGTGGCAATTGTTGGTTATACCAATGCCGGTAAGTCTACTTTATTTAACAAATTAACCGGCAGTGATGTGTATGCCGCTGATAAGTTATTCGCGACCTTAGATCCCACCTTGCGTCGTATTGAAATGGAAGGTTTAGGCGATGTGGTGTTTGCGGATACCGTTGGTTTTATTCGCCATTTACCTCATGATTTAATTGAAGCATTTCGCGCCACGCTTGAAGAAACCCGTGAAGCAGATTTATTACTGCATATTGTCGATTTAAGCGATGAAAATTATTTAGACACTATTGACGCCGTTGATGAAGTGCTCACTGAAATTGGCGCGGGCGATGTGCCGCAAGTTCGCGTGTTCAATAAAATTGATTGCCTCCAAGATGTTGTGCCTCATATGCGTGATAACGAAGTGTGGGTTTCTGCACAAGAATCACTGGGGTTAGATTTACTGCTGGCGACCATTAAACAAAATTTACAAACTCAATATGTGGAGCAGTCGCTACGCTTAACCCCACAGCAAGCCGACATTCGGGCGCAGCTGCATGAGTTAAAAGCCGTGCTATCGGAAACGTTCAGCGATGAGGGTTATTGGGAATTGCAAGTACGCCTGCCCGCTGTTGAATGGGCCAGGATTCAAGCAAAACTTTAACAGCTGAATTTAGGATTAACCGTTGTTGCGAGAAGCGAAGCGACGCGCACCACCGGCACGGTCAATCTTCTAGACAACAATGTGATTCACGAGATTGCCGCGTCACTACGTTCCTCGCAACGACGGGCTGGGGGAGGTCATCGTCGTTACAAGCACTGCCCCGACAACTTCACCGTCGTTGCGAGAAGCGAAACGACGTGCACCACGGGCACGGTCAATCTTCTATACAACAATGTGATTCACGAGATTGCCGCGTCACTACGTTCCTCGCAACGACGGGCTGGGGGAGGTCATCGTCGTTACAAGCACTGCCCCGACATATTAACCGTCGTTGCGAGGAGCGAAGCGACGTGCACCACAGGCACAGGTCAATGCCACGTAATTGCGGAAAAATCATTTAAGATAACTAATTAATGGATATGCTTTGCTCCGGGCTGCTATTCACGTTAGAATATGCCTGAATTTTTGACCATTTATATAAGGTGTGATTATGGCGTGGAATGAACCCGGTAAAGGGGGTAACCAATCAGGTGGACAAGACGGACCGCCCGATTTGGATAAAGTATTTAAAGATATCGCAGACAAGTTTAACAGCTTTTTTGGCGGTAAAAAGAAGAGCAGCTCGGGCAGTAATGGCTCTGGTGAAGGCGCTGTAAGCGTTAAGCCATTCATTATTGGCGGTGTTGTGATAGCCCTTATTTTGTGGGGTCTGTCAGGCATATTTATTGTTTCACCGGCAGAAAGAGCGGTGTTATTAACCTTTGGCAAATATAGCTCCACGGTCGGTCCTGGTCCGCATTGGGTGCCACGGATGATTCAACAAGAAACGACGGTAAATGTGAAGAAAATTTCAAACTATTCATATTCTGCGCAAATGTTAACCAAAGATCAAAATATTGTTGATGTCGCGGTGGCTGTGCAATATCGCATTAGTAATGCACGAGAGTACCTGTACAACTTAACTAACCCCGACAACAGCATGCAGCAAGCTACGGCTAGCGCTTTACGCCAAGTGATGGGCAACACAACCTTGGACGAAGTGTTAACTTCGGGACGCGCTGTAGTACGCCAAAATATCTTGGAGCAAATTGAAAAAATATTAACAATGTATAATGCTGGAATCGAGATTACCGATGTGGCATTGCAACCTGCTCGCGCACCGGCCGAAGTCAAAGAAGCTTTTGATGATGCCATTAAAGCGCAAGAAGATGAACAGCGTTACCAAAATCAAGCAGAAGCCTACGCCAATGGCGTGATACCTCTAGCACAAGGTAAAAGCAAGCGTATTACCCAAGAAGCTGGTGCCTACGAACAGCAGGTGGTCTTACAAGCTCAAGCTGCGGTCGCCGAATTTGATGCGATTTACAGTGTTTATCAAAATGCACCGAAAGTCACGCGCGAGCGTATGTATCTAACGGCTATGGAAAATGTATTGCAACATTCAAGTAAGGTTTTGGTAGATACAAAAGGCCACAACAATTTAATGTACTTACCCTTAGATAAACTTTTGGCTAAACAATCTGCAACGGCTGAAAATAATGCAGGTAATGACAGTATATCATCGAAAGACTTAGCCGCATCAGGCGTGTTGCCATCATCTTATACTAATGATAGTGCAAACAGCGACAGTAGCAGCGCTTACGTTAACCCCGATAGCACAGTTGGTGGAGGAGTTCGACCATGAAAAATTCATTCAAATATCTTGTTTCAATCGTCTTACTGATTGTATTGGTAATACTTTACACGGGGTTATTCACCGTGCAAGAAGGTCGCCAAGCATTGGTGTTACGTTTAGGTAAATTAAAAACTGATGGTAACAATCAAGCGGTGGTTTACAAGCCAGGCTTACATTTTAAAATGCCGTTCATAACCACTGATGTGGTATTCGATACCCGAGTGCAAACTTTAGATATTGAATCATCACGTATTGTGACGGCAGAGAAAAAAGATGTGATTGTGGATTACTACGTTAAATGGCGCATCACTGATTTAGCCAAATATTACACCAGCACGGGTGGCGATGTTTCACGCGCCGAAGTGTTGTTAAAGCAACAGGTCAATAATGGCTTACGCGCGCAGTTTGGCCAGCGTACTATTCCAGAAGTGGTGTCAGATGATCGTTCGCAAATCATGAGCACCCTACGTACCAATGCTGATGCCAGCGCCACACCGCTGGGAATTGATGTGATTGATGTGCGTATTAAAGCCATTGATTTACCGTCTGAAGTGAGCTCAGCCGTGTTTGCACGGATGCGCGCCGAACGTGAACGCGTTGCCTCTGAGCATCGCGCGGGTGGTAAATCTGCTGCCGAAGTTATTCGTGCCAAGGCTGATGCAGACATCACAGTGCTTATCGCCACGGCAAGGCAGCAAGCGGCAGTAGAGCGCGCTAAAGGTCAGCAAAAAGCAGCGAAAATTTATGCGGCTGCTTACAGTCAAAATCCTGACTTTTATGCCTTTTATCGTAGCTTAAAAGCCTATGAAGATACCTTTAATAACAAGCATGATTTGATAGTGCTTGGGCCAAATAGTCAATTCTTTGATTATATGAATAAGTCGAACAATAAATAGTTTAAGAGGAAGAATATATAATGGGTAAAAATGTAGTAGTGTTGGGCAGCCAATGGGGTGATGAAGGCAAAGGTAAAATTGTTGATTTGCTAACCGAAGAAGCTGACGCGGTTGTTCGCTTTCAAGGCGGGCACAATGCTGGCCACACGTTGGTGGTGGGTGATGAAACAACAGTATTACATTTGTTACCATCAGGTATCTTGCGTGAAAACGTGCAGTGTTTTATTGGCAATGGCGTGGTACTTTCACCGATAGATTTATTGAAAGAGATGAACTTTCTTGAAGCAAAAGGTGTGCCTGTACGTGAGCGTCTATTTATTAGTGCTGCTTGCCCCTTAATTTTACCCTCTCATATTGCTATTGACCAAGCACGCGAAAGAGCCTTGGGCAACGACAAGCTCGGCACCACAGGTCGCGGCATTGGGCCAGCTTATGAAGGTAAAGTTTCACGACGTGCAGTACGTTTAGGTGACACCTTAAATCCAGAACGTTTGGCTGAAAAGCTAGCTCGCGTTTTGGAATATCATAATTTCTTATTAACTGACCTCTATAAGGTTGAACCCTTAGACTTTGATACCGTGTTGAACGAAATTCAAACCATCAGCTTGCAATTGCGTGACATGGTTACTGACGTAGCAGGTCACCTTGCCGAATTAAGAGAGCAGGGTAAGCGCATTATGTTTGAAGGCGCTCAAGGCACGCTGCTTGACGTTGATCATGGCACCTACCCATTTGTAACCTCATCGAACACCACCGCTGGCGCTGCTTCAACAGGCTCAGGTTTTGGGCCACTATATTTAGACTACGTGTTAGGCATTACCAAAGCCTACACAACCCGCGTGGGTTCAGGCCCATTTCCGACCGAATTATTTGATGACGTTGGCGCAAACATTGCCAAACGTGGCCATGAAGTTGGCGCGACCACTGGCCGCCCACGCCGTTGTGGTTGGTTAGATATTGTTGCGTTAAAACGCGCTATTTTTATTAACAGCATCACCGGATTGTGTTTAACAAAAATAGACGTGCTAGATGGCCTTACAGAAATAAAGCTTTGTATTGGTTATGAATTGCACGGCAAAACGGTCAACTTTTTACCGAGTGATGCTGATGATGTTGCCGTTTGTTCACCTATTTATGAATCAATGCCAGGCTGGACTGATTCAACCTTTGGCGTAAAAGAGAAAGCAGACTTACCCCAAGCTGCATTAGATTACATTGCGCGAATAGAAGAGTTGGTGCAGGTGCCTATTGATATTATTTCTACGGGCCCAGAGCGTCGTGAAACCATCGTGCTACGCGATCCGTTTGATTGATAGCATACGATGTAATTAAAATGAATCGGTAGCGGTAGCGGCTAATTTCTCATTACAGGATGAGCCGTTACTTACCAAAACTAAATTGAAGGACTAAATCATGCGCCAATTAACAAAATTACTTATTTGTATCTTGGCCGCATTAAGTTTAACAGCTTGTAATCGTCCACCCAAAAATGTTAAATGGCATAAAAATCTCGGTGCCGCAAAATGCGGTATTAATAAAGATCTTTTCTTTCGCCGTGCCAAGCTTACCCTAAGCATTACCGGCAACGGTAAACTTTATTTTATTCAAAACACCTCTCGGCAAACGGTTTTACTTAACCATACGCCCAAAGGCAGCCCAGGTGCTAGCGCTGGCTGGAGCTCAACCCTTAAGCCAAACAACTGGTCGGCCATCGCCTTAGATAAAGGTAATTTCTCCCTTAGCTGCTCAGTAGAGCGCAAAAATGGTTATGAGGTAATGCCATGTGAAATTTTCTTGGCTGCATGCCGTGTTTACAATGCAAAAATGCCCAAAGAAGAAAACTACTGGCTAACTGAAGATCAACCCCAGGCTAAACTGCTGCAAGCGGTTAAAGCACGCAAGGTGAGTTTCTATTCTTTTGATAGCTAGTTAATCAATAGTCCCGATCGGGGCTATTTTGACCTTATCAGGCCTTTTTGGCTGATTTATCCCGATCGGGAGTAAAAGTTGAAAATACAGCAGATTCTTCTATAATATTACCGATCGGGACTATTTCGAGGTGGGCATGGATATCACAGAAATTGGCGCAACAGCCAAAGAAGTACGCAAAAAACACAAATTGACGCAGTCTGAATTATCACTCTCAACCGGCGTGGGTATACGCTTTATTAGTGAATTTGAGCGGGGTAAGGCGACCTGCCACTGGGGTAAGGTGTTGCGAGTGTTAAACTCTTTAGGCTTAGACATCGCTTTAATAGCGCGGGGCAAGTAGATGAAAGGGAAGTTAACGATTTGAAATCTTTTTAGTTCCATTTTGTACATTTTTTGAAGCGCGTTTGCCCTGGCGTTCCAGCCAAGGACATACTGCAATTGCTAAAATTAGTTATCTTTAATTTTGTTATTGGCAACCATGCTGCCCACGGTAAAAATTTTTCATTACTCTATATCGATAATACCGTTAAATTAGCGCCAGCCTATGATTTACTTTGCACTGATGTCTATCCTGGCCTATCCAATAAGCAAGCAATGAAAATAGGGGGGCTTATAAAGCGAGAGATATTTATCGCGGTAACTTTATAAAATTAGCAGCAGAAGTTGAACTAGGTAAACAGCCTGTAGAACAACAGCTTGATCAGCTATTAGATAAAATTTCCTCGGCATGTGAAAGACTAGAATCATCACATGCTGTTATTGACGCGATTAAAGCATTAATTTATAAAAATATTGAAAAATTGCGTTAGATTTAATAGGTATAAGTATTGCTTGGTTCTATTTTGTATATTTTGAAAGACGTAGCCCTGGCGATTTCCGCATGAATTTAATGTATTTAATCTTTAGTTAATACAACTCAGTTAAACTATACCTCTCTTATAAGTTCGCTGTATAACGGTTGAAAGTCAGCTTTATTGTTTCAATCTTTACACGTGAAAATTAGAATAATTTGCACTCATTTGTAGGATATAAAAGCTTGGCTAAAATAACAGATATTGAATGGTTCCAAAACGATGATAAAACATGGCCTGAAAAATTTCTGAGGAAATTTGGTCAGCTTGATAGAAAACACTTAGCACAAAGAGTCTGTAGCTTTATTGAAACGAAAAAAGCTGGTGCTGCACAACGTGAAAAGCTTAACTTTCTATTTAAGGATTTTGAGATTTATCCAAAGTTTTGCCGCGAGATAGTTAAGGGGGATGCCCAGCATCTCTCGTCAATATTGGGCGTCGCAATTCGAGATCACCCTGAAATGGTTCCTTTCTTACTCGAACAAAAAAATAGCGAGGGCGGTGCTTTTTTTCGGTTTAGTGATACCTGTCATTGGATTATGACCGCAAGAAAAACGACATATCATACAGCTATAAGTTATTTGATTGTAGTAGGAGAAAGGGAGCTTCTAGCTCAGATTTTATCTTCATATCAGTCATTAATGAAGCTTAATACCTCGTTTTTATATCAAAAAAAGCCAGGTGAGCCTCGCAGATATCTTACGCCGTTATCTTATGCGCTACTTATTAAAAGTAAAGCAATGGTTGAGCTTTTTCTTGAGCTGTACACTGCTGAGGGTAGACCCGCTATTGATTTGAATAGAGCTTCTCTTTTTCAAGATGAATCTGAGAACTCTTCTCTATTTTATACTCCCCTTACATACAGCATGCGTTATGTAGATGATTATGTTGATTTATTATTATCTAGCAAAGATAGGGAGGGGAGGTTCAGGGTGAATTTGAATATTCTATTCCTGGCCGCCAGAAAAGGTGACGTTGAAAAATATTATAATCTGGCTGGTTATGTTGCAACATGTAGCCTAGAAAAATGGTTTATAAAATTAATCACCGTTCAAGATAGGAATAGAGGACTATGCTGTTCTCCTAATCAACCTGCTATGAAGGTTGTTTTACCCGATGGCAATAACTTTATTATGTCGCTGCTATATGTTGTGTTGAGTAAAACGGATGCTGCTACAAATGCCGTCCGTATGGCGAAATTTTTATTACATCATTTTCCTTTTGCATATAGTAGTCTCTATCTATTTCAACCAGACTATTTGAAAGGTGATGCCACGCATGCGGCGCACTTAGCACAAGGTGGAGCATCAATTGAACCTGCGTCAAGATTGTTGGATGTAATACCAAAAATAATGGATGCTGAGGCTATTGTTCTTACTAGAAAACAGACGGTAGCAAATTGCTGTGGGCCATTAGAAAATATTTTCTATTTGATTTCATCGACTTTATTTCAAGGTTTTCCGCACGAGTTGAAAACAAGGATATATTTATTTATTTTTGCAGGCCATGAGTATAAAGAGAGCGGACAAGAGTCATTAGCAACCAAGCTTGGATTGCCTGAATTGTCACGGTTTGATTCTATGCAAACTTATACCTATAAGCTCAGCGTCGTTCGGGCACTTCAAAACACATTGGGAATGAGCGATTTGTTGGACAGGTTATGCTTAAATAAGGCTTTACAGTTAATACAAGCTTGGCGCTATAGTTGTGCCATAACTGATGAGGCATACCTGAATTGGATCGGCTCTTCAGAAGCGGATAGGGCGCTTGTACGTAGGCTTAGAGCAGGCTTGCGTGATAGAATTGCCGATGCTATCAAATGTAAACACTTGGACTTTTCAGAATATTGGCCTGATTTTGAATATACGGCACCTTGTCAGAAAATTTTTCCTGTTGCTCCTGAAATTAATACGCTTTATCGAGCGGTGGTTGAAGCTAAAACGCCTCCTATGCCTGCATATGGCCTGCTCACTAAAGAAATAGAAGCGTTTGCAGAGGTATTATATGAAAAATGGTTACTCCATAGAAAAAGAATAAGTCATGCTGGAGTATTGCAGGTGATCCGCATTGAGCGCATAGAAATGATTGCACATTTTGGCTTACATTTTCACCAACAGCTCTCGAAGCATTCTACAATAGATTTACTGGCTCGTTGGGAAGCTTATTTACAGCAAGGGAAAGGTGAGCAAGCAAAACTTAATTGGTATACCTTGTGTCGTGCTTTTTCCCCTTTGCTTACAGGAGAGCGCGTGCCAGAATTGAAGCGCAGACGCTCGAGCGCCAGATAGTCTAGCCGCGAATCTGCTCAACCCGTTTCATCAGCACATAAACAATTGGCACAATAAACAAAGAAAACAAGGTGCCAATTAACAAACCGCCGATTAACACAATCGCTAAGTTTTGGCGTGATACATACATCATTTCAGAGCTTAATAATAACGGTAAGGCGCCTAGCACCATGGCAAGCGTAGTCATTATCACTGGTCTAAACCGGTGGCGTGTTGCTGATAAAATAGCGTCTAATACGAGTGCGCCTTTTTTCAACTCGGCGTTGGCAAATTGTATTATCAAAATACCATGCTTGGTAATTAAGCCAACCAGAGTAATTAAGCCGAGCACACTAAAAAGATTAAACGAGCCGTCTATTAAATAAAGTGACAGCGCACCGCCTATAACGGTGAAGGGCACGGTTAACATAATAATGAACGGGTCGAGTAAATTCCTAAATAATATGGTGAGCAAAAAGTAAATGCACACAGTGCCGAGTACGGCAATAAACAAGCTTTGATGATTACTTTGCAAGTATCTGGCGGCATTATCCACATATTGAAATTGCGCATTGGGAACATCGTGTTGCATAATTTGATTCACCGCATCAATGCCTTGGCCCATACTGACACCGCTGGCTAAATTGGCAAACACGCTAACGGCCGGGGCATTGTTAAAGGTGCGCACGGAAGCCGGCTTGCTAATGAGTTGAATGTGCACAAAATCACTGAGGGGATAGGATTTTCCATTTTGCGGACTGATAATCGTTAATTTTTCAATGGACTGTGGATTTTGTAAATCTTGTTTATCTAGCTGAATCAGCACCGGCACACTTAAGCCAGCAATGTTGAAGAAATGGTTCAACGTGCTGCCGCCATAATAAGCCGCTAACACTGCTTGAATTTGTGGGCGATAAATACCCAGGCGCGCAGCTTTGAGCTGATCAATGTTAAAAGCCAGTTGTTGTTCGGGCTTGGCCATGTCGCTGGTAACCACGCTAAATTTTTTGCTGGCTTTCAAATAGTGTATGACTTGGTTGGTCTGCTGATCGGTTTGGTTCGCATCACTGCCATACATAAAGAAGTTGATATCGTAAGGCCCGCCCCAATTGGAAAAATTTTCCATTTTGGCGCTAGCGTTTTGAATGTCATGTTTTTTAATGTAAGCATTAATGTCGTTGGTGAATTGTAGATTTTGTTTTAAGTATTTATCCTTATAATGAATCGTCGCAATGGCTTGCAATAAATTGATTTGAGGGTCTTTATTAATCGTGATTGTATACGATGAAACCGTTGTTTTATCGAAGAACGGGTCGAAACTAGAGATTTTTTTCTTCAGGCTGTTTACATCGTCGCCTGTGACCGCCGTCATGGTGATATTCACTAAGGTGCTAGGGTCGGGCGGCAAAATTAATTTTGGTAGTTTAACTGTGAAAAATCCGCCGATAGCCAACAGTAAAGCAATTAATAACAAGGTTAACTTCGGTGCTTGTAACAATAGAGTTAAAAAGTATTGATAACCATTAATCACGAGGTGCAGCAAGCGATTGAACCAAACCTGATAACGGTTTTGTGTTGAGGTTAAAATTAAACTGTTCGCCATAATGGGGGTTAAGGTTAAAGAAATAACACCCGAAATTAAAACCGCACTGGCCAAGGTGACGGCAAAAGGTTTTAATAAAGCACCCAGCGGCCCAGAAACAAATATAATCGGCAGATAAACCGCTAACAAGGTTAGGGTGATGCCAATTATCGTTTTCATTATTTCAGCGGTACCTTGCAGCACGGCTTGTTTTCTGCCTAACCCCAGCTCAACATGACGGGTAATGTTTTCTACCACCACAATCGCATCATCCACCACCAAGCCTACGGCAATCACCATGGCTAATAAACTAATTACCGTCAGACTGTAGCCAAGCAGATTAATGCACAGCATGGCACCTAACAAGCAAATGGGAATGGTTACAATCGGCACTAACGTGGTACGAAAATGACCCAGAAAGCATAAAGCGACTAACAGCACTAACAGACTAGCAAACGCAATGGTTAAGCTGACTTCGTTAATTGAGGCTTTCATAGTGGTGGAGCTGTCAAAATATTTAACCAGCTTCATATCTGCGGGCAAATGGCGCTGGAGTGCGGCGACATAATTTTTGGCTAATTGGGCCGTAACTAATGGATTGGCTTGCGTAAAGGTGTTTAGCCCCAAATTAACGCCAAGATGGCCGTTATAACTAAAATAGGATTGCGGGACGATATTGCGCGGTTCAAATTTAATTTGTGCGATATCTTGTAAGTAGATAGGCATTCCCAGCTGATGCGCTTGACCTGTTTTTTCGGCGGTGCGATAGCCAATGAGTAAATGGCGTAAAGCATTAAGCGAAGTATAGTCATTACCAATATTAAGCACATAATTTTTTTTGTTAACCACTAAATTACCCAGCGGACTTGATTCATAATTTTGCGCAATCGTTTGGTTAACATCGGTGACGGATAATTTATATTTGGCAATGGCTTCGGGGTTAATTTTTATACGTACCACGGAGTCTAAAAAATTATCATAAATAGACACACCGGGTAGCGAGCTAAGTTTAGGTGACAAATTAGCCTGCAAAAAATTACCCATTTGAAATTGACTAAGCGAATCGGAAAAGCCCATAAAGGAAATCAAGCTAGACTGGCCACTACTTACATCAACTTGTGGTTGCGAAACACCGCTCGGTAAATTAGCCCCGTTGATAGCTTGCAACACTTTCATTTGTGTTTGCAGCATTTGATACGGGTCGCTGATTTGTAAGGTCAGGTGAATATGTGCGTGGCCGGCTTCGGAGCTGGCATCGGAAAACGTTAAGTGATCGAGCGATTGCAAGCGGCGTGAAATCTCGGCGGTCACTTGTTGCTGTACCGTTTGCGCATTCGCCCCCGGGTAGTCAATGTTGATATTAAGATCATTAAATGAAATAGGCGGAAATAATGTGATAGAGCTGGTGTATAGCGAGAACAAACCCGCTAAACATAAAGCTATAACCGCTAAAGAAATAAGCAGTTTGTTCCGTAAACATAATGCGACCCATTTCATTATGCTTTGACCTTAACCACTTGCTCGGCGGTGAGCGTTTTGGGGGCTGTGGTAATTAAAATGTCTTTATCAGTGAGGCCTGATTTAACCAGTATCAACCCTTGCTTGGTTAGCTCACCGGCTTGAAAGTAATGCTGGGTGACTTTGTTTTTCACCAGCAAGTAAACATAAAAACCTTGTGCATCGGCTTGCATTAATTCTTGTTTAATCGCAAAAGTTTTAAAGTGCGGATTTAGAATTTGCCGTATCTGCCCAAACTGATTCGTCAGCAGTGCAGCAGGGTGAATGAGCTGTGCATTTAGCACGACTGCTTGATTGTCCGCACTTAACGCTGGAGCTATATAACTTACTCGCGCCGCATAGGCCTGTGAGGTGGATTCAGGTGTAAACCAGACTGCTTGCCCCAATTTTAGCTGCGCTGCATATTGATTTGGCAGTTGATAGGACAACTCTAAATTTTTAGTGTCAACTACCGTGGCCAAAACCGAGCCACTAGCAATGAAATCACCCACCGCATAATCGGTATTGGTTATTACGCCAGAAATCGGCGCGGTAGTAGTGTGAATGATTTTAGCTTGCTGGTAAGCTGCTAAATCTTGTTGATACTGCAAACGCTCGGTTTGCAAACTGCTTTGAGATATTGAGCCTGCGGCTAATTGGGAAGCATGCAATGAACGCAGGTAAAGCTGACGCGAAGATTGCATTTGCGCGGTTAAAACTTGAAGTTGCGATGCGGTGTTGCTAGAGCGTAAAGTATAAATAATCTGCCTTTTATGTACAACTTGGCCTGGCTTGAAGTTTAATGCGGTAATAATGCCATCGGCTTGTGCGGTAATGTGTACGGAGTTTGCTGCTGTTACATGTCCATAGCCTAGTACTGTTTGCGCTACGGTTTGCAATTGTAAAGCTTGGGTGGTGACTAATTTGGGTTTTGTAGGGGCTGGTTTAGGTGTTTTTTGAAAGTGTTGATATAGATATCCCCCTGTTACTGTGAAAAGTACGCAAAAGATAAGGCAGAGTAAAATAATTTTAATTTTTGACATGGAGCCTGGAACCTTGTTGGTTATGAATAGTGGGATTATACCTTTTTGCAATTGTTAATGCGAGTGGTGGGTCGGCTTTGGTGGGGGC
>JAWUVP010000028.1:0-11178 GCA_034112285.1 Gammaproteobacteria bacterium | reverse complement strand
AAAGATTTTTAAGTGCTTTTAGTAGCGGTTTGTTGTTTTTCTTTGTTATTTTTCAAATGACGTTGTTCAGTAGTTTAAATGATGTGTTGTTGCAGCATTATTCCTTGTCGCAAGTTAAGCTGGGTTGGGTTTCATCTGTTTATTTTTATGCGGCGGCAATTTCATTGATTCCACTTGGTTTGTTGCTAGATTATGCGGCAAAGCGTTCCATCACTATTTTTCTGGCCTTTGGCTTTGTGGTGATCAATTCATTGTTTAGTTTACACCCTAGTTTATCGACAATTTGTATCTATAGATTTTATTGCGGGCTGATGAATTCATATGTGTTTTTACTGTGTATGCGTCAGGCTGCGATTTGGTTTCCAAAAAAATTAAGTTTGGCGATTAGCTTGTTAATTACTTTGGGTATGCTTGGTGGTTTAATGCCGCCTATTGTTAATTTAAGCTTAGCAGCCACCAGCCTTGCTACTACATTGCTGTTAAATACACTGTTGAGTTTGATTATAGCGATTTTGATAACCGCCTTTATTGTTGAGAAGCCAGCAACTAATTTTCCGGCTTTAAAAACAATTTTTGGTCATTTACACCAGTCTATACGTGATATGGAAACTTGGTTTTGCGGAGTATTCACAGGAATATTAAATTTGCCCGTTACTGTGTTGGGTGCTTTTTGGGGTGTTTTTTATTTAACGCATCATTACCATATGACAGAAGCGCAAGCGACTATTATTAATAGCATGATTTTTTTTGGCATGATTATCGCCTCGCCCTTAATCGGTTACTTTTCAGAGCGTATACGTTCGCGCCGAATTCCTATGATATTGGGCAGCTTTTTGATGTTGATAGCCAGCGCACTGCTGTATGTTCATCATTTTTCTTTCGCTTTATTAGCAATCATGTTTTTTATTATCGGTTTTTTAGGTACTACCCAAATTATCGCTTTTAGTGTTATTACCGAGCGTCACGCGCTACATAGAGCCAGCACGGCATTGAGCTTGGTTTCGGTGATTATGTATTTATGCGGTGCAGTGGTGAATCCCCTGTTTGGAATGCTAGTTAAAAAGCAATCGTTAATCGGCACACCACACATTCCCGTATTCTTCACTCTATGCTTTTTGATTGCCTTTATCATTAGTTTACTAATTAAAGAAAGCTATGTTGAAAATATTGTCAAGCCTTGCAAGCAAGAGTTGCAAGGGCTTAAAACGCTCTTGCCTTATAAGCAATAAATTACAGCATGCATCTGTCCACTTGAGATTCAGTATTTCTAAAAAAAACCGTGCAATCATTGAAATAAATAAAAATACTCGTAAAATACCAGGAAGTAGTTAATTAACTTATTAATCCAAAGGTATGTAATACATGACAAAATCTAAAAGAGTTCTAAGTGCTTTTAGTAGTGGTTTGTTTTTCTTCTTTGTTATATTTCAAATGACGTTATTTGGTAGTTTAAATGATGTGTTTTTGCAGCATTATTCATTGTCACAAATGCAACTTGGCTGGATTTCGTCTGTCTATTTTTATGCTGCAGCAATTTCACTGATTCCCTTTGGCTTATTGCTCGATTATGTGGCAAAGCGTTCAATCACCATTTTTTTTGCGTTTACTTTCTTTGTAATCAATTTATTATTTAGCCTACATCCTAATTTATGGACTATTTCTATATATCGGTTTTATTGCGGCCTGATGGATTCATATGTGTTTTTGCTTTGTATGCGCCAAGCTGCGCTTTGGTTTCCAGAAAAGCTAAGTTTGGCCATTAGTTTGTTGATAACATTGGGCATGTTTGGAGGGCTTATGCCACCAGTGATCAACCTGATGTTGAAGGCTACAAGCCTATCCACAACATTATTATTAAACACAACATTAAGCTTGATTATAACAGTATTAGTTGCCGTTTTTATTGCTGAGAGGCCGGCTAATAACGCGCCAAGTTTGAAAGCAGTTTTAAGTCATTTATATGAGTCTATTCATTGCACACAAACTTGGCTGTGTGGAATGTTTACAGGAATATTAAGTCTTCCTGTTACCGTGTTAGGGGCTTTTTGGGGTGTTTTTTATTTGATCCATCACTATCACATGACTGAGGTGCAAGCCACAGCTATTAATAGCATGATGTTTTTGGGTATCATTTTCGCCTCACCCTTAATCGGCTATATTTCGGAGCGCTTGCGCTCGCGTAGGTTGCCTCTCATCTTAGGCAGTTTTTTGCTGTTGAGCGCCAGTGCGTTGTTATATATTCAACATTTTTCTTTTATTTTACTCGCGACCTTATTTTTTATAATTGGCTTTCTAGGTACTACCCAAATCATTACTTTTAGCATTATCACCGAGCGTTACGCGCTACACAGAGCCAGCACGGCATTGAGCTTGGTTTCGGTTATTATGTATTTATGCGGTGCGATGGTGAACCCCCTGTTTGGGTTGCTGGTTAAGAAGCAATCGCTAATCGGCTCGCTACACATTCCTGTGTTCTTTACCCTCTGTTTTCTGCTCGCTTTCATAATTAGCTTGCTAATTAAAGAAAGCTTTGTTAAAAATTAACTGTTCATGGGAGCTGCATGGCCAAGCGGCAATGTCATAAATGTATACATGTCTTATTGGCGTGCTAAGTTATAATAGTGGCTTCATAAAGTTTTTGATGACATATAAATTGAATGCGTTTTCCATTTGTGGATAGCATGGCTTGAAGGTCTTATTATTGTTTTCATTTTTTGATATCAAGTAGATAATCTTAAGCTACGATGATGGGTTAATAGATATTACGATAATATTATTGTAAAAAACCTTATCAATGATGAGCTGCTTTTTGTTGCCATCTTAAAAGGTTAGCTCCGATGGTATAGCGAGCTTAGTCGCGCATGTTACCCTGATAAAATATTTTAGCGCAATCTAAACTGCATTTTTGCATTCTGGGAAGTGCGCTTAATAGCCAAATTGTCGTCGACGCAGACATGCTGTATTCAGTTTGTAGAGAGCACAATATCTATTTTTTGAGTGATATAGTCTCAATTTTGCAGGAGCTTGGTGGGTGTGATAGGGTTAACGTCAAATAGTAACGACTTTGGAGTAAGCTGATGTCAAAAATTATTGCTAAAACTCGCGACTACGTGCAAGAAAAGCTTCAAGGTGAATCTTCAGGTCATGATTGGTGGCACATTCACCGGGTGCATCGGTTGGCTAGGCTTATTGCTGAGCAGGAAAGCGCGGATTTAGAAGTGGTTGAGCTGGCTGCTTTATTGCATGATATTGCCGATTGGAAGTTTCACGATGGCGACCTGGAAATCGGGCCTAAAATTGCCAGCCAATGGTTAACAAGCCTGGGTGTGTCGGAGCCTACCATTAAACATGTTGCCAATATTATTCGTCATAGCAGTTTTAAAGGCGCTAAAGTGCCCGATAACATGACGACCTTAGAAGGCAAAATAGTGCAAGATGCCGATCGCCTAGATGCTATTGGCGCCATAGGCATTGCGCGCACTTTTGCTTATGGTGGTAACAAAAATCGCTCTATGTATGAGCCTGATGTTGCAGCAGAGTTACATGAGAGTTTTGCCGCCTACCAGAAAAACCAATCAACAACCCTTAATCATTTCCATGAAAAGCTGTTATTGCTAAAAGATAGAATGCACACCGATACGGCTAAAAAAGTAGCGCAACAGCGTCATCAAATTATGGTGAATTTTTTACAGCAATTTCATGATGAATGGGATGCTAATCATCTTTGAGGCTTTATATTCGCTGGTGCTAAATATCAATGATATCTGTTATAATTATTTTTTTAGCAAGATTGGTTTGACAGCATGGAACAGACATTAGGCATTATAGGCGGAGGGCAGTTAGGGCGCATGCTCGCGTTGGCCGCTATTCCGCTGGGTTTTAAAGTCAGCGTATTAGATCCCACGCCCAACTGCCCTGCTAGCGTTTGCGCCTTGCAAACCTTAGGCAGCTTTAAAGATGCGGCTGCGATTAAGCAGTTTGCGAGCCAGCAAGATTTTTTAACCTTTGAAATTGAATCGGCTAATGCACAGGCTTTGTTGAGCTTGCAACAAGATGGCAAAAACTTGAACCCACAGCCGCAAATGCTGGCTTTGATTAAAGATAAATTTGCGCAAAAAATTTTCTATCAACAACATGCTATCCCCTGTGCGCAATCTTACAAAGTTGACTCCAAAAATGAGATTGTGCGAGCTGCCGATAAAATCGGTTATCCTTTTTTATTAAAGGCCCGTTTTGATGCCTACGATGGCCGTGGTAATGCCTTGGTGCGTAGCGCAGCGGATATTGATGACGCAATGGCTAAACTAGGCGCCAATAATTTATATGTTGAGCAGTTTGTACCGTTTGTTAAAGAGCTGGCCGTGATTGTGGCGCGTGATAGTCAAAATAACATTCGCAGTTATCCGGTGGTGGAAACGATTCATGAAAATAATATTTGTCACACCGTGCTGTGCCCTGCCCCGATCAGTGTAGAGCAAAGCGAGCAAGCCACTCAATTTGCCGAGCAATTAGTGTCGCACTTAGAAGGTGCCGGCGTGTTTGCGGTGGAAATGTTTTTAAGCGCGCAGGGTGAAATTATTGTTAACGAGGTTGCCCCACGCGTACATAATTCAGGGCATCATACGCTTGAGGCTAATGTTACGTCTCAGTTCGAGCAGCATGTGCGAGCTGTTACGGGTTTGCCTTTAGGCGACCCCAGTTTAAAAGTGCCCGCCGCAGTGATGATGAACATTTTAGGTGAGCGCGCCGGAGACGCTAATATAGAAGGTCTAGATGCAGCCTTAGCTATTGATGGGGTTAGCGTACATTTTTATGGTAAGGCACAAACCAAACTAGAGCGAAAGATGGGGCATATTACTGTGGTGGCAAGCGACCTTGCGACTGCGCAAGCGAATGCCTTGCAAGCAAAAAAATTATTGAAAATTTAATATTACTTAAGGACTAAACATGGCCAACGATGTCGCAATTATCATGGGTTCTGTTTCAGACATGCCGGTGATGCAAGCCAGTATTGATATTTTAATAGCTTTACAAATCAGCCATGAAGTGGATATTGTTTCCGCGCACCGCACACCTGAAAAGATGGTGGCGTTCGCAAAAAATGCGGCAAGCAAGGGTATTAAAGTAATCATTGCCGGTGCCGGTGGCGCCGCGCATTTGCCGGGTATGGTGGCATCGCTGACTGACTTGCCGGTGATTGGGGTGCCGGTAGAATCTAAAACTATGCGCGGCATAGATTCTTTGTATTCTATTGTGCAAATGCCCGGTGGCGTGCCAGTTGCAACCATGGCGATTAATGGCGCTAAAAATGCCGGATTAATGGCCGCGCGTATTTTAGGCATTGCAGATAAAACATTGCAACAGCGCCTCACAATTTGGCGCGAAGCGCAGCGTGATAGCGTGCTAGCGCAATCTGTTTTAGAGCCGGAAAAATAAAATGAGCATGACACTAGAGCAGAAAATTGAGCATGCCGCGGCAGTGGTCGCCGGTGGTGGCGTAATCGCATACCCAACCGAAGGTGTTTATGGTTTGGGCTGCGACCCTACAAATTATACTGCCGTGAAACGAATTATTGAGCTTAAGCAGCGCGAAGCCGATAAGGGGTTGATTGTTGTGGCTGCGAACTGGCAACAGGTTAAAATATTTACCGTGCCGCTTGAAGAAAGCCATTGGGATGCCGTTTCAAAAACATGGCCTGGACCAACAACCTGGTTATTTCCTGCCAGCGAATGGGCGCCGAGTTGGATCACCGGTAAATACAGCTCCATCGCATTACGCATTAGTGCTTTTAAACTGGTGCGAGAATTATGCGAACAATGTGGACCGTTAGTTTCTACCAGCTTGAACCTAGCCTCACAACCTGCTTTAACTTCAGCCGTGCAAATAAATAATGAGCTAGCCGAGCAAATTGATTATATCTTAGAGGCTCCTGTTGGCAATGTGGGCCACGCCACACCTATTTATAATGCGGTGACGGGTGAAAAAGTACGCTAGCAAAAAATTATTGGTATCAGCTTCAACAGCGGCAATAAAGTTTACAGGTGCATACCTTTAATTAAACCAAAGCCCTCATAAATCAATCCGGTATACACTTCAATTAAATCAGCGCCCAATGCCAAGCGCGCTTGCGCCTGCTTTGAACTCATGATCCCCCCTACTGAAATAACCGGCATGTTAGGCAATTGTTGCTTTATTTGCTTTAAGCTAGCTAAGCCCGCTTCAGTTAAGGGCGCACCACTTAGCCCACCTTTTTGTTTGGCCAATAATGTGTTCGTTAAGCCGGTGCGGGTAGTGGTCGTGTTGGCGGCAATGATGCCATCTATTTTTAAGGTGTCAAAAACAGTTAACAAACCGGCTAATTGCTCGGCCGTTAAATCGGGGGAAATTTTCACCAGCAAAGGCAGTGGTTTATTGTGTTGGTTTTGTAAGGCGTTGCGCCGCGCCAATAAGCTAGAGAGTAAAGCGCTAACCAGGGTTTCATTTTGCAAGGCTTCAATGTTGCTGCTATTGGGGCATGAAATATTAATGACTACAAAATCGGCCACTAGATAAATTTTTTCTAAGCCCAGCAAATAATCTTCAGCTGCATTTTCATTGGCCGTGGCATGACCTTTGGCAAGATTCACACCTACGGGACAAGATGTTTTGCGTTGTTTTAGTTTAGCCACTAAATAATCTAGCCCTTTGTTATTGAGGCCCATGCAGTTAATAATGGCGCGATCTTGAGTTAGGCGAAATAATCTAGGCTTGGGGTTTCCCGCTTGTGGCTGCGGCGTTACCCCGCCTACTTCAATAAAGCCTACGCCTAAGCTGGCTAGCGCATCAATGTAATCACCATTTTTATCTAAGCCTGCTGCAATGCCGGCACGGTGAGTGAAATGAATGCCAAAGCATTCATAAGGTTTGGCAGCAGGTTTTGCTGCCAACAGTTTAGTGATACCCAGTTTGTAAGCAAGTTGTAATGCGTTAAGGCAAAGCTTGTGCGCCAGCTCTGGCGGTAGTAAAAATAAAGCGGGGCGTAATAGTTTATAAAGCAAAATGAGCTCTCCAAAAAAGGGTTTAATATTTTTAGCCATGAATTTTGCGCTTGAGCTGGGTTAATTCACGAAACAGCTTAATAGATTCTGGCATCAGTGGCGCGCTCATTGGCGTGCCGGTTAAAGCTATAATTTTCTCGCTAGGTACGGCTTGCCGATTGGCATAGGCGGCAGTTTTGACTAAGGCGGTGGCATAGGTCTTGCCTTTCCAGGTAAAGCGTTGATAAAAATATTGATATTTTTCATCCCAAGTAATTAGCTCGGTGGTCAAATTGATTTTTTGCCAAGGCTTTATGGGGCGAATAAAAGTGATTTCACAGCTTCCCACCACCGGCATCCATCTGCGTTTTAGTAATTTACCCAGCAGTTTTATTTGGCCAACATAGAACATGCGGCCTAAATCCATAAAGCTAAAATAACGGGCATTGGTTAAGTGAAAATTAATATCGCAATCGGTGGGCCACACTCTAAAGGTAAGGCTCGATTTGGCGTTAACAGCAATGGCGGGGGAAAAATTCGCTTTAAGCAGTACCCAGAGCAGGCGAAAGTAAAGATTCATGATGGCTCAATAAAAAAACTTGGTTCACTTTACCTTATAATGGTGTGCCCTGCAAAGTGTACTATGTTCAAAAATCAACCACGTCTGCATAAAATTTGCCTGCCGGGATATTTACCGCTAGGATTACCCCATATATCTAGAGGGGGATACTATTAGTGAAGGCAGTGCCAAACACGAAGTTTATTATGGGCTTAATGAGCTTAGTCTTTTTTATGTGGGGTGCGCTTACCTGCCTGAATGATTTATTAGTCCCTAATTTAAAAGCCCAATTTCATTTAAACTACACGCAGGTCATGCTGGTGCAGTTCTGTTTTTTCTTGACCTACGCCTTGGCCTCAATGCCGGCGTCGAAATTAATTTATCGCATTGGTTATAAGCTGGGCATTATTACCGGCCTTTGTATTAGCGCAGTGGGTTGTGGTTTATTTATTTTGGCCGCTAGCTTTAGTGTTTATGCGTTGTTTTTATTAGGACTATTTGTGTTAGCGGCTGGCATTGTGGTGCTGCAGGTGGCGGCCAATCCCTTTGTGACTTTATTAGGTAAAGTCAAATACGCCTCTAGCCGTTTGAACTTTGCCCAAGCGTTAAATTCACTGGGCACCACTTTGGTGCCGTTAATATTGGGCGGCGCCATTATTGGCGGCTCTATTGCGGGTTCTTATTTAGGGATAATTGCTGTTTTAGTGGCCTTTATTATTTTGGTTAGCTTCATTAAGTTTCCAAAGCAACAACAACCCACAGTAGACGCCACGCAAAAAACGCAGGCTAAATTTTCGTTGTGGCAGAACCCACACGTTATGTTGGGCGCGTTCGCTATTTTTCTTTATGTGGGTACAGAAGTCAGTGCCAGCTCATTGGTGGTTAATTTTTTACATATGCCCAGCATTGGTAATTTGCCAAAAGTGGTTGCGGCGCATTATCTTTCATTCTTTTGGGGCGGAGCCTTGGTGGGCCGCTTTATTGGCGCCTGGATTTTACGCTATATAAACCCTGCTAATTTGGTACGAAATTACGCCTTAATTAATGCCGGGCTGGTTTTGATTGGCATGTTTGGCCACGGCCATTTGGCAATGTGGGCCATTTTAAGTTTAGGTTTATTCAATTCAGTCATGTTCCCAACTATTTTTACGCTTGGATTGGCAAATACAGGTAACTATAAGAGCCAAGTTTCTGGTATATTGTGCACAGCAATTGTTGGGGGGGCAGTGGTGCCTGAATTGCAAGGAATGTTGGCCGATAAATTTGGCCTACAATATTCGTTTGGCTTATTAGTCATAACGTATTTAGCACTAGCGGCCTATGCAACATGGGCCAGGAAAAACACGTAAATTATGTATAAAAGACGCAATAATTCAGATATTAAATTCATTGGTGTAGACTGGGGTTCAAGTAACTTTCGTGCTTATGCTGTCGATACCGAAGGTAATGTTCGCCAGCGAACCAAAGCACACCAAGGTGTGTCGCGCATTTGTGATGGAAACTTTTCCGGCACGCTTAAGCGTTTATTGGGTAAATGGTTTAATAAATACCCCGACACGCCGTTAGTCATGTTGGGCACAATTGGTGCCCGCCAAGGCTGGCAAGAAGTTGAATGTGCCGAAGGCCCAACCAATAGTAAATTTTTAGCCGACTTCGTGGAAAAGATTCATAACCACCGTTTTAAATGTGAGATTCACGTTGTTCCGGGTGTGCGCCTTTGGCACGAGAACCGAGTGAGCATGGATCAGATGCGCGGCGAAGAAGTACAAATTCTTGGCGCGCTGAAGCAGCTTCCCGAAGAAGAGACGCAATATGTTTGCTGCCCTGGCAGCCACCCTAAATGGGTGAAGGTGCACAACCAAACTATTTGCCAGCTTAAAACGTTTATGACCGGTGAGCTTTATAATTTATTGTCACGCAATGGCGTGTTAAGCCGCATGATGGAAAGTAACATAACGGATTTTGATGCTTTTGCTCAAGGCTTAAAGCTGGTGCAAAAGTCAGATGCTATCTTGGCAGATCTTTACAGTGTTTATAATGAAAGCTTATTAGAAAACATAGTGCAAACTGCGCTGCCTAGTTATTTGTCGGGCATTTTAATTGGCAGTGAAATTAAGCAGGCAAAAACCATTTATCCAGAAATGACAAAAGTGATCTTTGTGGGCGCTCCTTGGTTGATGGATATGTATCAAGCTGCGGCACATTTGTTTGGCTTGAGTTCAGATAGTGTGAAAAGTGATGTGGCCACGGTGGCAGGTTTGTTTGATATTTGCCAACATATTGATTTAGACACAGGTAGTGGTAATGTAAATAAGCTGCCTGAGCGTGAAGTTAACTATAATTATTGATTGAGATCACGGCAATAAAATCTATTTACCTGGATAATAACGTTTGAATACATGATTTACATTCTCGGTAATGCTTGGCATTATCGGGTTAATTGATGTGACCGAGTTATTAGCATTTTTTGGGGAACAATTTTATGTCGTTATCTTTAGAAGAAGTAAAAGCCTACTTATTAGGTTTGCAACAATCAATTTGCCAAGCGCTCGAAACCTTCGAGCCTGAAAACACCTTTATTATTGATGAATGGCAACATGCCAATGGCGGCAGTGGCTGTACGCGCGTGCTTGAGAGTGGCGCTGTGTTTGAAAAAGCAGGCGTCAACTTTTCTCATGTTATGGGTGATTCACTTCCCCCCGCGGCAACCGCCAAACGCCCGGAGCTGGCTGGCCGTTCTTTTCAAGCTATGGGTGTGTCGTTAGTGATTCACCCATGCAACCCCTATGTTCCTACTGCGCACATGAATGTACGCTGCTTTGTGGCAGAAAAACCCGGCGAAGAACCGGTTTGGTGGTTTGGTGGCGGTTATGATTTAACACCTTATTACGGCTTTGTAGAAGATTGCGAGCATTGGCACCAAAATGCGTTGCAAGCGTGCGCGCCATTTGGTGAAGATATTTATCCGCAATTTAAGCAAGCGTGTGATGACTATTTCTATATAAGCCACCGTCAAGAAGCTCGCGGCGTGGGCGGTTTGTTTTTTGATGATTTAAATTGCTGGGATTTTTCGACCTGCTTTAGTTTTATGCAGGCTATCGGCGATTCGCTTGTTGAGGCATACCTGCCTATTGTTCAGCGGCGTTATCAACTGCCTTTTGGTGAGCGCGAGCAAGCGTTTCAACATTATCGGCGTGGACGTTATGTTGAGTTCAATTTGGTTCACGACCGAGGCACGCTGTTTGGTTTGCAATTTGGAGGCCGAATTGAATCAATTTTAATGTCCTTACCTCCGCAGGTAAGCTGGCATTACAACTGGCAACCCGAACCTGGCAGCCCCGAAGCGGCGCTTTACAGCGAGTTTTTGCCAGCGCGAAATTGGTTACCCTAGTAGCCGAACTCAAGGCGTATGCGCTTCAAAAAACGTACAAAATACAATTAGAAAAGTTTTAAATCATGAATTTACCTATCATCTCGTCGTTGCGAGGAACGTAGCGACGCGGCAATGGCGGTGTACACCTTGGGACAGTGCTTGCAGCGACGATGACGACCCCCAGCCCGTCGTTGCTTGTCGAAAGGACGATGCGGCTAGGAAAACAATA
>JAWUVP010000027.1:0-9144 GCA_034112285.1 Gammaproteobacteria bacterium | reverse complement strand
CCAAATGGCTCGGCATCGGGAGCTACCGGCAAGTCTGCGGGCATGGGGATAGTTTGGTTTTGAATGCGTAAATCCGCGCTGTCCATGCCGCCAAGAAAATTGATGCGTGCCCAGCTCCATTGTACCGGGGCGTAAGCTATTTCTAAGATGGGTGATTTGCCGTTGATTTTTTCGGGCAAAATAAGCGTGTTACTGCCCACACTGGTGGCCGGGCGTTTTTCTTTGCCGGCGTATTCCGTTAGATTCACGTCTATCAAGCGCCCGCCGGTTAGCTGAATTTCACGCCAGAGGTAGCCCTCTTTATAAAGGTATAGCCAACCATCGCTGAGGCCATCCACATTTATTTGTGTTTCCCCATTGGGTAAAGGCGTGGCGAGTGCTTGCTCCAATGTGGTGGTGAGGCTAGGCGAAACAAGTTCCTGCCATGGCTCTTGGGCGAGCTTATCAATATCTTGGGTGAGCAAGTCTTGGTAAATATCTTGGCGCAAATCATCGTCAAAACGGGGGATGTCGCTGAAGTCGCCGACTTCACCAGCCGGTAGTTAGTTATTGCTAGGGTGATTGGCCCAGGCAATGTGGCACGGCACCAGCACGTTTTTGGCCTTGCCGGTTTTGGGCGAGTTGGTTTCAACTTTATTGCGCACCGGAATGGCTTGGTTGGTTAGCGGAATGTCGATGGGCCGGCCCGACTTGTTGTCTAAGCGCAAGCTAAGGTAGGCATCATTAATATCTACATCGGTAATGCTTAAGCGGCGGGTGACTGGGTTGCTAAAAGCTTCTAACCCTTTGGCGTTAATCGGTTGGCTCTCGGCATGATAATCGTTGTGCACTATCAGCAGGCTTAGGGCATTCACTTTGCCGGCCGTGCCGGTGATGTCGATTTCCATTACATAATCTGTGGGATTGGGGTTTAACAGTTTGTTTATTTTCTGTTGAACAATAGGTGCCGGCGAGCCGCCGGGCTGCATCAGCGGCGCGGGTGGGGTGTTGCGATTGTTGGACACCATGTGGTCGTGCTGGCGCACCACCGGGAAGCCTTCGGCTTTGACGTTATGCGAACCTTCTAAAAATGTGGCTTTGCCACCAATACTGCCCGATGTAATGCCCAGCATTAAGCCCCCTTCATCGCCGGTGGATTTGCAAAATTCAGATTGCATCGTGGCAATGGGGTAACCGTTGACTCTAACGCTACGGGCGGTTTTTATCAGATCTTCAGATTTGGCGAGGTTTTTGAAGGGAATGGGCGCGCCATACGGTGGAGTGAGACACACGTCTAGGGTGTGAAGTTTGCCTAGGCTGTTTTGATGAACGACGGTTTTTCCGTTGATGATCACGGCCATATTGGTCTCCGTTATTGTTGCTATTCCTTCAGCAAAAACCGCTAAAGACGATGCTTTACTGCCGCCCTTATATCAAGGGATCACCGCCTGAATTCATTTGTGCATAAAAATACTTTCGGCAACATGTTCAAGTATAGAGGGTATTTTTTGAATTGCAACAATATTGTCACTTCAATGCAATAGAATGCATTAAGCAGGCGTCCTCCTTAATTTATCAATAAAAAAGACGCCATTTTAGACCATAAACAACTTTGAATGTAACCAGTAACTATCTGTAATATATCAATTTAAATAAAGCTCCTGTCTATATCGACAGTGAAGAGTTATAAGCATAGCACCCGCTTTAAAACAGAGTCCATCATAGTTCCCCTCTAAGATTTCACCGATAACGTGCGGGAGTAAATGGGTCTCAATTGATATTTCAGCGCTGCTTACACCCGCTTTCAAGATGTCATTAACCACCTCATTCCACGGCACATTGGCATTGAGGATGGTGCCATCAAATTCTAAATAGGGTTTGTTGCCAGGTTTAAATTGTTTAATAAAAGGTTTCTTTTTTGACATGATTTGTCTCCATAATATTTAGGTTAAAATTATCAGCCATGTTGTTTTCGTGCATATCCCTTCGCGCTTGAACACCTATTTACAGTCATAAAGCACCGTTATGGGCTCCATAATGCCCGGTGGCGTGCAAGCAGAGATACTTTAGCATAGCTTTACCGCTTGTAAAGCAATTTATATGCTTTAGAGTATAATTTTGAGAGATAAAAGATAACTTCTAATGTTAATATGAATTAATTTGTTGTATATTAGTACTTAAGGATATAGAATAAGCCTCTTAATAGGTATAGAGGTGTTGCGCTTCGATGAAACTCAGTGAAACATTAAAAACGCTCATGGCTCGGCAAAATTTACGCACGGCTCAATTAGCACGTGCCACAGGTGTATTGCAGCCCGTGTTGCATCGCATGGCCAGTGGCGCCACCGACAACCCTCGGGTGCAAACATTACTGCCATTAGCCGATTATTTTGACGTCAGCATTAAGCAACTCTTAGGGCTCACACCGCTCCCAGATGTTGAGCTCAATATTGGGCAGGTAAGCCAACAACAAAGCAAAATCCCCCTCTTAACTCGCTGGCAAGATATTGTAATTTTTTTAGCAGGCAGTCCTCAGCTGTCCAACAACCTGGTGCAAACCGAGTTGCATGTGGGCGCGCTGGCTTATGCAATCACGGTCAAAGACTCCACCATGCAGCCGCAGTTTCCGGAAGGCAGCACGCTACTGGTTGCCCCCTCTATTGAGGCCCAAAATGGTGACTTTGTGATTGTACAGTTGCCTGGCACCGATGAGCCCAGTTTCAAACAAATGTTGTTTGATGTGGGTGAGACCCATTTTAAGCCGCTTAATCCCGAATTCAAAACCATCATTATTAGCAATAATGAGCCTTGTAACCTGTTAGGTGTGGTGCTTGAGTGCCGCACACACTTTAAAGGATAAGCCATGTCTGCCCTACCCTTATTTTACTACCCTACCACCACGCTATGGCTTGATGATGAGCCTTTATTTTTGGAAACAATGCTGCATGTATTTGGCCAACAGCAAAAGATCTTGCCTTACCAAGCGCCACAGCAATGCCTCCAGTTTTTAGAAACCTACCAGGAACCCTTGCAGCAATATAATTTTTTGCAGTGCGATAAAGACAATGAAAATGTTGATTTATTATCCAGCACACCGATAAACTTCGATATTACGGCAATTGCTGGCCTGCTCAACAACCCGGCACGCTTTGATGAAATTAGCGTTCTAGTGGTCGATTATCACATGCCGAACATCAATGGCTTTGAATTTTGCCAGCAAACGACGGCATTTTCATTTCAAAAGCTATTGCTAACAGGTAACACCGAAGAAACTAAAGCCATTGAGGGTTTTAATGATGGCTTGATTCAGCGGTTTGTGCAAAAATCTGCTGACAATATGCGGGCGAAATTAAGCCAGTACATCGCGGAATTATCGCTACAATACTTTCAACGCATGACTTCGCCATTATTAACCTACTTGCAATCAAACTTAAACTTGCCGCAGTCCAACCCTGAGTTTATTCGTTTTTTTACGGATTACCGCACGGAAAATAATCTGCAAGAATTTTATTTACTCGACAAGCAAGGCAGTTATTTATGTATTAACAAGTCGGGCCAGCAAAGCGTATTGCTAATTCACACTCAAAACTCATTGTCTGCTTGGCTGGAAATGTATACTGAAGACGCAAACTTAAATACCGAACAAGCCGCAGCCGTTGCCGCAGGCAAACAATTGCCGTTTTTTGGCATTGGCCAAGACGCCTGGCAAATTGATAACATCACATGGGAAACGCATTTTCATGCGGGGCAGCGCCTAAGCCCAGGCAGTGATTATTTTTATTCACCAATCACCTTATCATGAAACGCTTATTTAGCCCCTATCCATTCGTACTATTGCTAACCGCTGTTATAAGCTACTGCCTCGGCCGCTATAATACACATGTGTTATATGGTCTTATAATGCTATTCGTTGTGTTTCTTGGCAGTTATTTTTTGACGCGTCTATACCGGAATAAAGCCCTAAAAAAGCTTACGCATGATTTAAATAGCCCGCTAGCAGTGCTGCATGTATTAACAGAAGAGAACCAGCAACCGATTAATCATGATGGCAAACACCTGCTGCGTCAAGCAACGCAACAGATTAAGCGTTTAATAGAAGAATAATTGGAAAAATTTTAACTCTATGTTATTATTTTCCCGAATTTTTTCACTATCCCGGGGGAGCATCATAAAAATAAGTATCACACTTTTATTTACCAGCTTAATGCTTGGCCTATCCACCGGCAATGCTGCCAGCATTCCGTTTGACAAATATTCAACTTATTTAAAAACAGCGCAAAAAACACCCATGTCGCCATATTAGGCACCATTGAATCACCCTTCTCTGGCGCGCGTGCCATAGTGGTCCACTCAGAAAACGAAAAGTTTTATTTCAACTCCAGCTCACTTAGCGAGCAAGCAATGGCAATGCAAAAAAACAAACATGTGGCGCTTATATTTTTAATGTTGTCGGCACATCATTCTCGTACAGTTGCCATTTATGGCACAGTAAAACAGCTAGCGGGTAAACAAATTATAGGCGAGAGCAAAGCCAACGGGTGGATGGAACATGAAATAGTGCCAACCACTTATCATTTTGTCGATGCCACCAAAACACTTAAGGTGCAACCAAAACATTCTTCAACCCCGAATAAAACCATAGGCCTAGTTGACTATGAATTACAAAATGGTGCATGGCAAAAAACACGTGAGATCTCTTGCCCATAAAGCATTCTATTTTTAATCGCGGCTCACTTATAGATCAGTTGCCTCTTGTGCAAACATTGTAATAAAAACTTTAGGTAATAATCATATTGCTCACCCGTTAAATTTTGCAAAACCTTATCGCGTGAATCTCGAATTTGATAATTAGCCAAATGTCTATCAAAATAGATTTTTTTCATCGGCGTCACCATGCAAAAGCTACTGGGTGTGTTGCCCATACGGGTTTCACAATAGGCAAAGCAATGTGGCATATCATTCGGCACGTACAGGCTGTTTCCTAACACCTCATAATCATAAGGTTTACCTAGCAAATCAAAGACGGTGGGGAGCAAATCAAAGTGGCTAGAGAAATCACACGTTTTAGCCGCTAACTTAGCGTGTTGTAATACAAAGGGCACTTGAATTTGTGGGCCAATAACGGCATTAGCATGTGACATATACCCTTCCTCACCAAACGACTCACCATGATCACCGGTGTAAATAATCATAACATTGTTGTTTTGATTTTTAATTTTATCGACCAATCGTTTCATCTGTGCATCAGATTCTTTGATGGCTTGTAAGTAACGCTGTTTACGGTCGCTTAATTTTTCCTCATAGGTAAAGTAAGGGCCATGCGTTTGGTTGTTCATCAAATGTATGAAAAAAGGCTTTTGCAAATCTATCACGTTGGTTAAGGCGTCAAAGGCTTTAGGGAAAAATTCATTGTCGGGCATACGCTTTAATTTTCCGCCCGAGAGGCTCGCATTATCTATAATATGTTCGAAGCCGATCTGCGTTAAAATCGCATCTAAATTAAATTCGCTGGTACGTTGGCTGGTTAAAAACCCGGTTTGATAGCCCATTTGCTGCAAATGTTGCATATGTGGATAAGCCGTCTCACGCGCATAAGCACCGGCATAAATAGCCCGTAGAGCATTGTTGGTTAACGCGCTTGGGCTAATGTGCTGTTGGCTGCTAATACCTTGTGCTTTGAGCTCAGTGAAAAAAGGCATTAACTCACGCTGCTCTTGCGCAGTAAAATAAAAATCACTCAACGATTCAACGGTAATCAAAACTACTGAGGCCCCTTCGCAAAGACCATGCTCTGCGCTTGGCTTTAAGGCATTAAGATTCACCGCCGCCAATTTAGCATCGACCTCCGATAATTGTGGCGGGTGTTGTAACACCTCTAACGATAATTTTTCATCTACAAACTGTTGCTTGATTAAACAGGGTAAAATAAAAAAAACGTTTTCCGAGAAAAAGTATTGATACACATATAAAGTCACCAGTGCCAAACTTAACCACAAAAACAAGCCATAAGAAAGCACGTCGGGGATATACGGTAACCAGGTGGTTTGCAACCATAAGAACAGCCCTTCAAAAACAGCAATGGCAACCAGCCACAATATACTCGTAACACGGTCTAACTTAGACTTAGTGAGAACATTTAAAACCAGTATGTAAAGTGCAACAAAACCAGCGCCAACATATAGGGGGGTGGCGAAGCACCACAAAGCAATGCACATCACGCCTAAGAACCACAGGGCAGGTAATTTTATGTCGGCAAATACCTTGCCAGCTACCTCTGCGGTTTCATCGACTAAACCTCCCACGCCGGTAACCGCAGTTTGCAGCATATGTCGATTAGCTTTAATACCGAAAAAACGCAGCGAAACGGCATTACCCCACTGCAAGGTGAATAACAAAATAGCCGTAATGCACACACCAAGGGTCAACCAAAAAGAGTGCACGGATAACAGGGCGCTAAAAATAACCGCCTGCCCATAGCAAAAACCATAATCACGCAGCACCATTTTTCGATGTGAAGAGCCTAGTGAGCGCAAGCAATACTGAAGCATCACAAGCAGCGCGAACAAACTAACACATAACAAACTAAATATTTGACCTTGCATGGTAATCCTTAATACTTATACATGAATAGTTACCTGTGCTGCCTTGGTAATTTCACCAACACAACCGTCGACCACTTCACCGTCTATTTGCATGCGGGGAATAACATTGGCGCCCACAATTAGTGTTGAAAGCTTAACACCTTTGGGCGCAAGCTTAACGCTAAAACGACCTAATAATAATTGTAGATATTGCCAGCGATGCTTGATAAGCACGCACTGCAACGCACCGTCGCTATTCAAACTTGAATCTGCGAGTAGGCAACCACCCGCATAAGAGTTAATGTTACTAACAATTAAGCTTAATAATTTATGAGATTTACCATCAACTTGCAGGGTCACCGGATTAAAACTGAGTAAATTTTTTAAGGTTGAAACAACATATAAAGCTTGGGTAACAAATCGATTGCGCCCCATTTTCTTCCGCCACTTGGCAACCTCTGCTGTAATCTTTGCATCCATGCCCCAGCTAATATAGTTACAAAACAAATGCGGTCCAAGCTGCCACAGCGGCAGTTCTAGCGCTCGCTGGGGTTGCTTTGAGGCGAGGTCGTTTAAAGTTTGCTTTGTAATATGCAGCGCACGCGCCAAATCATTACCCGTACCAAGCGGCAAACAACGCACTTGCACCTTATCTTGCAGTTTCAACCGCACCAAGCTAGACAAAACCAGCGTCATGGTGCCATCGCCTCCGGCAATAATTAAAATATCACCCTCGCTCAGCTCGCGTTGCAATTGCTCACGAATCTTCACCGGGTTAATAATGATCGTGTGCCATGCCCCCCGCTGCTCTGCTAACTGCTGCCCAACACCATTACCAGAAACCGGATTAATAAAAACCTTTATTTTGCCCATATCTCACTGTTTTACCTAGATATAATGCATATCATCCTACCTTAAACAGGCTATTTTGCCAACTGAAATGACGGGGTTAATAGGCTATATGTAGAATGAAAAACATCAAAATGCTTGGCGGCTATACTACGGCGAAATGTTAAAAGAGCTTGTTAGCTGAAATATTGTATAAGTTCACCTTGAGATAGATTAAATAATGGTGCTGTCACCTTCAGCTGCTATACTGCTTTCGTATCGAATCACAAATAAAGAGAACAATGCCAAGAGCCAAACCTCTACCCAAAGTTGCTGGGCCCAATCAATCAACAATGAAACACTTTTATAAACCTCTCGGTCATTTTCTAGATGAGTCAATTTTGGTGCACCCGTCAATTTTTCATCACCAGGCAATGAGCTTTCGTAATTCTCACGAACAGATATATAGCAGCTGGTACTATTTGGGCACTTTTAACTATATTTGCTACTATCATGATGCCGAGTTCTGTGAATATCGCGCTTATGCCCTACGGGCCAATGGCTTAGAGGTTGGGCAATTATCAATTGATGATGATTACTATGTGTATGGCCTTTATGTTGGCAAGGAATTTATGCGCCAAGGAATTGGCACAACCTTGGTTCGGCTAGCGAACAAGACAACACATCAACCGGGTCAGCCACCTCGCCTGCTAGTGTTAATTGGGCAACAGCACTTGCACACCCGTGAACATCCTGCAGAATATCAGCTCACTGAAAATGGTTGGGCTTTGATTCAACATTGTAGAAATATTGGCATATTACAACATGATCAGCTTATTGGCACAACACCACCAAACTCTCCCGTGCGCTCACCCAACTACTATGAATATTAATAATTTTTGGCTTAAATCACCATCGCACCTACTGGCCAGGCAAAAGCGCCTGGCTTCTTCAGTGTGTTAATTCCGCAATCATCTGAATAATCGCGGTATTAACATCATTAGGCTGGCAGTTTTGTATGTAATGCCCGCACGCAGGAAATAAATGAACGTTATGATGCGGCACTTGTTCAGCAAAACTTTCTTGCAGCTTTGTTTCAAGCGCAAACGTGCCTGAGCTTAACACAGTTATTCTAAGCGTCTTTGCAAATGCTGGGGCTTGCATAACTTGCTGTGCACTCTGTTTTTTACCCATAACCTCGAGTGAATATTCAATTTGTGATTTTTTTTGTTGCTTTGACAAAGCCTTGTGTTGGGTCAGCGCAGCATGTAGTTCATTTGTTAATTTTTGTAAATGTTCAGCATTGGCTTTCTCTACATATAATAATGTTTTTTTATCGACACCCAGAATCTTTTTGGGGTATTGTTGCAAGACTAAATTTCCGTTAATCATCACCAGAGCTTCCACTTCATGAGGGTATTGCTTAGCAAAGTATTGCGCATACAAACCACCAATTGAGTGGGCAACCAAAATATAAGGGGGTGATAAATCAGACTTTGCTAATAGCTGCCTTAACCGAGTCACAATCCCTTTTGCAGTTCGAGGCGCAAAGCTAATTAACCCCGAGCTGCTACCCTGCCCCGCACGGTCATAAGCAAAAACAGTGGCCTTTTTTGCAATGCTTGGGATTATGTTGCGCCATTCACTGTCGATGGTATCGCCACCGCCATTGAGCAGCACAATAACCGGTTTACCGCGTCCATAGCGCTCGGTCCAAATTTTTAATGTGGGCGTTAGGTTAATCAAATGCTTATTA
>JAWUVP010000026.1:0-46209 GCA_034112285.1 Gammaproteobacteria bacterium | reverse complement strand
CGTTGCGAGGAGCGTAGCGACGTGGCAATCTCAAGATTTTGGGGATTGCCACGTCATTGCGTTCCTCGCAACGACGAGCTGGTTAAGCAGGCTCGTCATGTTCCTCTACGCAACGACTCCGCAAGAAAAGGTCTTAACTTAAAAATTTTTTAGATTTATTTTATGCATTTTTTGAAGCGTGGACGCGTCATAACGTCGAAGACTCAATAACATTTCTCTAACAAAAATGCGCGCTCACCCCGCCCTTCAGGCGTAACCTCACTGTCATAGACAACCCGCCCAGCATTTAGCGCCATCACGCGATTGCCATACTCTAAGGCAAAATCTAAGTTATGGGTAGTCATAATACAGGTCAGCTTTTTTTCTTGAATGATTTTATTGGTGAAGTCCATGACCTTAGCTGCCGTTTTTGGATCTAACGCGCTGGTATGTTCGTCAAGCAATAATAGCTTTGGCTGATGCTTTAAATATAAAGCAAAAGCCAAGATCTGTTGTTCGCCGCCGGAGAGATTATATAAGGGTTCGTTTAGGGCTGTCGCCAACTTGTCATTGAAATTACCCAGATAGATTTTTAATTCAGCTAAAAAAATCTTTTTCTTAAAATTTTTGCGCAGCATTGGGTTATAGGCTGTTTCAACCATGATGGCATTTTCTGCAATGGTTAAATCAAAAAACAAGCTATCACGCACAAACTGGGTTAAGGTAATTACGCTAATTTCATATTCGCTGCGTGAATATTTATTAATATTTTTTCCGTCAATTTTCACCGCACCCTCGGTAGGCAAGTAGTGACGATTAATCAATTTTATTAAAGTACTTTTCCCTGAGCCATTGCCACCCAACAGCACAATAAAATCTCCGCTTTTAACATGAAAATCGATACCCTTAATGATTTTCAAACCATTGGGCAAATTAAATTTTATGTTTTTAATATCAATCATTGTACACCAAGGTGTTTTGTTTTTTGCTCGAGTAATTGGCTGTGGACAAAAACAGCGCCAACAACAAACCCAAAACTAGTTTCAAATAAATAGGATTTAAGCCCAGCTTCAAAAAGCCATTGAGCATAAAAAAGTAGATATAGGTTCCGACTAAACAGCCTACTAGATCAGCGCGCAAATTAAAGGCCTCACTGCGCACAAACAAAGTGCGCACGAGTTGACAGCCAATCACTACAGCGCCAATACCGGTTAGGGCCATACCTAGCCCCATGTGAATGTCGGCGTAGCCATTGACCTGCGCGGTGAGCACACCACATAAAGCGGCTAGCATATTGCTAATAGCTAAACCAATAATTAAATACCCTGTAGAGTTAATGCCTAAATTAGGCAGTAAATTACGGTTTGAACCAAACGCACGTAACGTTAAGCCTAAGCGCGATTTAATTAAGAGATACAAGGCGCCAACCAGCACTAAGGCAAAGCCAAACAAGGACAAGGTAAACATGCCTTGACTCATATCTTGTAAATGACTCACTACGGTAGTGTAATTTAACAGCCCAATATTAGGCCTCCCCATTACGCCAAAATTAATACTATAGAGCATAAATACCGCTAAAATACTGGCTATAAGTGAATTTATTTTCGCATAGCGTTGCAACAACGCAACACCCATGCCCGCCAGCGCACCACCCAATAGAGCAAACACCACGCTTAGCATTTGGCCATAGCCCGCTGTTAAACAGCGAGCAAAAATAGCGGCACCTAAAACAAAGGTGCCATCTGGGGTTAAGTCGGTCACTTGCAAAAGTTGGTAACTTAAATAGATGCCAAACGTCAGCGGGATAAAAATCAAACTTTGTTGTAAGGCATCAAGCAGAACAGTGAACATATTAGTTATTCTCTAAAGGTAAAGTTTCAACCGGGTAATTAAATTTAGTCGCCGCCGCTTTTACATGGGCATAACTCAAATTAGCCGCTAAACCATTTTTACCCTGCTCATAAGCCGGCGTAACATAGACATGGTATTGCGTCATGACTTTCACCGGAATTTGGCTTGGTGCCGTGCCGTTTAACACTTGAGCTGCTAACTGTGCACCGCCTTCACCAATCAAGCGCTCACTCACGCCCACGGCAAAATCAGCGCCTTTTTGCACTGAACCGTCATCAGAGGCAATTAACAATAAGTGATGCTGCTGAGCTTGTTTAACTAACGTATTAATGCCGCTCACCACAGTTTCATCTTTTAAAATAAAGATGGCTTGGCTGTCTTTATCCACTTGTTTACTCACAGTATAAAGATCAGGTAAGTTTTGAATCATCAATTTTTGCAATTGGATGCCATCGGCTTTAGCTGCTGCCGCCGCTTTTTGCACTTGGGTAAAAATGCGATCATCTGGACTATAGATTAAGGTGATTTTTTTCAAGCCCGGCAAGGCACTGTGAATAAAGGCCAATTGCTTGTCAATATCGACTTCGTCTAAAACATTGGTAATGTTTTTATTGCGAAATTTATCACGCTGGGCGGTTTTAAATTCGGCGGCTAAGGCCACAATAGGCTGCCCTGCGTTCATCGCATTGGCCATTTGCGCTGTTGCGGTGCCAATCGGCACAACCAAATTAACATTATTGGTTTTAAACTGCTGCAAAATCGAACGCTGAATGTTCACATCGCCCTGCGCATTTTGCACAATAAAATGAATGGGGTGCGGGTAAAGCTTCGTTAGCTCGGTTTTAAAGCCATCCACAATTTCTGTCATAGCGGGAATCGCCACAGGCGCCACAATTCCCACGGTAACCTCATGGCTCTTCTTTTCTGGTGTGCAAGCAGTTAAAGCCACTAAGCCGAAACTCAGTAAGCCACAAAGGCTGAGTTTAATGAAATTTTTCATGGTTAATCTCCAAGGGGTGTTACGAAAAAATGTAATGGTACACCGGTACAAGGGAATGTCAAGCGTTTTGAGGCTGACTACCCCCCCATGCTAGCCCGGCCATTCCTAGCGGTCTTGGCATAGTTTATATAGTATTAACATGATATGATTCTTTTTTAATAACAACTCAGTGGAGATTTTTCTATGACTAATCAATTCAACGACCTTATTGTCCTACTCGTTATAGTAGGCGTTATCGTTTTCATTCTCTTTAATACACTTATCACGGTGAGTCAGCAGACCGTCGGGGTTATTGAGCGCCTTGGCAAATTTGTGCGTGTTGCCCGTGCTGGCCTGAATATCAAAATCCCTTTCATTGAAACAATTTCTGGGCGTATGAGCTTACGCGTTTTGCAGCTAGACGTTCCTGTTGAAACCAAAACAAAAGATAACGTATTTGTTAAAGTAGCAGTGTCTGTACAATATCATGTAAAAAATGAAGCCATTTATGATGCCTTTTACAAATTAACCAACCCTAACACCCAAATCACTTCATTTGTGTTCGACGTGGTCCGCGCACAAGTCCCGAAAATGGATTTGGATGATGTGTTTGAAAAGAAAGACACTATCGCTCAAGCGGTAAAAGAAGAATTGGCCGAATTAATGAGTAATTTTGGTTATGATATTGTGAAAGCCTTAGTAACCGATATCGACCCTGATGCAAAAGTTAAAGCCGCCATGAATGAAATTAATGAGCAAAGACGTTTGCGTATGGCTGCCGAGCAAAAAGGTGAAGCTGAAAAAATCATTATAGTGAAGCGTGCCGAAGCCGATGCAGCAAGCTTGCGCTTGTCTGGTCAAGGTATTGCCGACCAACGTAGAGCTATTATTGAAGGTTTACGTGAATCTGTTGGTCAATTTCAACAAAGCGTGCCGGGCACCAGCCCACTTGATGTGATGAATTTAGTATTAGTGACACAGTATTATGATACCTTAAAAGAGATTGGCGGTAACAATAAAGCCACCACTTTATTACTGCCTAGCGTACCTGAAGGCAACAATACCTTTGCTAGCACTTTACGTGACAGCATGTTAACAGCACAAATTGCTGCAGATCAAAATAAATAAACTATGTGGAATTGGCTAAAGAAAAAATTACCGACTGCCGACGAAATTCGTCGGCACCGGTCTTTGCGTATATTTGGTAACATTATTCACAGTCCTAACTACTGGCACTTTAACCGGGGCAGCTTAGCCCGCGCCGCCGCAATTGGGTTATTTTGTAGCTTAATGCCCGTACCCTTCCAGATGTTATTGTCTGCCGCCATTAGCTTAATTTTTCGCGCTAATATTTTTATTGCTGTTGTCTTAGTCTGGATTTCTAATCCCATCACTATTCCACCTATTTTTTATTTTTGTTATCGTATTGGCCGCTGGCTACTCAATACGCCACCAATTCCCTTTAACATTGAGTTATCATGGCATTGGTTTGAATCTACTTTCATCGAAATTTGGAAACCACTACTCATTGGCAGCACCGTCTGCGCCCTCGTTAGCGCCATTATTGGCTATTTGTTTGTGTTTTTCGCCTATAACTGGTTAACGAAAAGCAAACATCGATAAGACTGCATTGTAAACAAGGTAAGTTAACACAACCTTAACTGCTACGTATTTTTTTCACACCCGCTTATCGAGTCATCAACTTAATGTGCCGCTTAAAATTATCAACATAATCCTCATCATCAAGCATCCCCATGCCCATGATGTTCAGAGACTGGTCACAAAGCAGAACAAAAGAAGCGTCATTGAGCTCAAGTAACTTGCTCACCTTATCTTGAAATAAGTTTTTCTCAAAGATTGGTGTTTTCATAAATAGTGATTTATATAATTGAATAGAAGTACCACCATCAAAACCACCGTATTGCTGACCAACGTGATGATTCATAACGAACTCATGTCTTTGAACAAACTTATTAAACCACAGTTGTAAAAAAGGTATTACATTGTGCTTTAGCGAGATTAGTTTATTCGCTCGAACAATCAAGTCCTGAAATGAATTTATTTCGCTGTCTGCAAGCTGTTTTGTTAATGGGAAATCCGGGAAAAATGTTACCGTGTTATTTTGCATACCAAAGTCAGGGCTCGCCCCTTCGTCATCATCAAGATCATCGAAACGAAGACCGCGAAAAGCGCCCGGCTTGATTGCTTTCATATTTCTAGTCGGTGTTTGCTCATTACGCACAGGATTAAGGTTAGCAGCCAAAGGACGCCGTCTCGGTGATTGCGGGCTAGCAAAGCCTGAATCTTGTTCCTGGGTAGCTTGAGGCGGTATTATTGCTTCGCCAGGAACGGTAACATTTATGCCGGCCAGTATAAGATCTTTAGCAAAAGCTAAGTTGTCACACAAATTGTCCGGTGATATGTCAGCAAAAAACGTACACAATTTTGCCCAATAATGTCGAGTGGCAATATGTTCAAAGGGTAAGCTTTTAGAGTCATTGAGTATGTCAGCAATGCTGGCGTCATCATGTCCGTAGACAAAAAGCTCGTCCAACATTTGCTGCACGCTATTTTTCTCGCGCTCGTTTAGAAATATCCAATTAGCATCAGTCACTTTATTCATAGCACTATCATTGACTTTAATGAATTTCGCAAACATATAACTGACAATAAAATATTTAACCACTTCTGGGGTTAAATTATTTTTATTACCGACTATGCCAGCAAAAAAAGCATCAGACTCAAGAATACGAAGCCCGTCTTTTGATTGACCTTGCAAAAGAATGCCATCCCCCGGGACTGAAGAAAGCTTTCCTTTCCCAGGCACATCAATCACCATCTCAGTGCCACGCGTCTCTAACTCAGCATAAAAATCCGTAAAATTCGGTAAAAAATGCAAGGTGCGTATCAACTCATAGACTGTTAAGGTAAAAGGATTTATTGATGCTTGCTGCACAAAGTCCTTTAATTGACCGGTGATAATTTTTTGTTCTCCGCTGAGTGAAAGTCTTTTACCTTTAACCTTCTCAAATTGCACGTTAAAACCATTACCAACAACCTGCTCACCCATCTCTAATAGTTGTGCAACGCGGATTTTTCTAAACTCACGTTGCTCAGCACTCAATGAATGGGGCTGCTGAGGAAGTCCGGACGCAAGATATTCATTTACCTTTTTTGTACACATTTCAAGCTTACTTTTATGAGCTTGCGCCAGTTGATCGGCCTGCTCAATAAGAGAGTCGTACTTCACAGTCAGTGCTTGGCTCAACTCCCAATTATTTTGAAGATTATCGACAACCCAATAAAACATATCCTTTACAAAAGAAGATGTAATATTTTCAGTATTCATCGTTACAGATGCTAAATCAGCCAACCTAGGCAGGTGAGATTTCGTTGGAAACCTAAAGGCCTGGATGCTTTCATCAAAAAACCCTTTACAGCTAATGGTATAATCCAAATCATTCTGTGGTGATTGTACATCTATGCGGCCAATGCTTACATGCAACATAACAACACCTACAATTTTATCCGTTACAACATTTATCGAAATACCAGAAAAATTAGAGCAGTTATTATTATTGACGACTTTATTTATTCTGTCATCTAGTAAATATGAAGAAATCAACGATAACTGCCGGATGGCAGGTGCTGGTAAAGAAAGACCCTGCTTTTTCTTAAAAGCAGCATGCAGGCAGGCTCCAAAATTACTCAGCAGAGGCACCGTTAGTGCTGGTGCAAGGCCATTAATTTTCGAGCTGTTTTTAACATGCACAATTGAACTATTCTGGCTTTGTGAATCTGAAAAATCATTTATTTGACGAAAGAATTCCCCAAACATGATGGCAGAAGTTGAGCTGGCACGCTCCTCTCTTTGCTCAACGGCTAAGCTATTTAAGGCCGGCATTAATTCTTTTAGTAAATTTTTCGCCTTACTAAAAAAAACACCCTTGGCAAACTGACTATTGGTTAACAAAGAGCTAGCCAAATTTTGCGCTGCTAAATAATTTTTTTGGGCCAACCTTTGCAATAGCTGCTTAAAATCTGATACCTTGCCTGCACTGCGAGATGTATCTGAAATATAAGAAACAATCTTAGCCACACTCTTTTGATAGCCTGGCAATCTTGAGGCTAACTTTTGGTCATTCAACCTTGAATCAACAAATTTAAAATAAGGCAGAGAAAAGGTTAAAAAATAAAATCCTAGGTCAACTAAAAGATAGGCATCCTCCACTACGATGCGTTTAATAGACAAGCCTGAACAATAATTTTTTGCGGCAATAAAACCATTCATCGGAATATCACGATAGATAGACAGGTAGGGTTTGGCGGCAAATTGAATGCGATAGTCATCCAGCAAAACTAGTCGCATAGCATATGCATCCTCGACAGCCGATGTCATATCAGCCACTGAGACCACTTTTGCAGAAAATTTGGTGGGTAGAGTGTTTAAAGAGACTGGACGCGCAAAGCGGTTCGAAGCAACTTGCTTAAAGAAATCTACACTCATAATTATTATTCTTATATTGTTATTAATATTCTGTGTCTAAGAGTAGAACATGTTTATTAACAAAAACTTAAGGATAAGGAATTATGTTTTATTTTTACAAAAAATCACCCTCCCGCGGCAAAAACCTGGGTGGATGTTCATATTTTAATCAAGGATGAACCCTTGTTGATTATTTTGGCTAGCGAACCAGGCGACCTTCTTGCAGGGTATACACCACATCTAGCCTTTGCGCTAATTGCTCATCATGCGTCACAATCACCAAGCTGGTGTTTTGTGCTTGGTTAAGTTCCAGCATCATGGCAAACACTTGCTCTGCGGTTTGACCATCAAGGTTACCCGTGGGTTCGTCGGCTAGCACGCAGGCAGGCTCGGTCACCAACGCTCTGGCAATGGCTACGCGTTGGCGCTCACCACCGGAGAGTTGCGCCACTTTGTGCCGCAGGCGTTCGCCAAGGCCGGCGCGTTCTAATATAGCTTGAGCCTTGGCTTGCGCCTGCGGCACACTCACGCCACCCAAGGTGAGCGGTAACGAGACATTTTCTAGCGCGGTGAATTCTGGCAGTAAATGATGAAATTGATAAATAAAACCTAATTGCTGATTACGCAATCGGCTTAGCGCTTTTTGCGATAACTGGGATAAATCTTTACCATCCACCCGCACTTCGCCGCTGGTCGGTTTATCTAACCCGCCGAGCAAGTGTAGCAAGGTGCTTTTTCCCGAGCCTGAACGGCCAATAATAGCAATGCGCTGCCCGGCTTCCACGGCCAAATCAAGCTCGTTAAACACCGTGATGGGGGCATCGGCTTCGGTAAAAATTTTGCTCAAGCCGCGTGCTTGTAAAACAAACTCACTCATAGCGCAGTGCCTCCGCCGGTTGCACCAGCGCCGCTTTGCGGGCTGGGTAAAGCGTGGCCAACAAGCTCATGCACAAAGCAGCCAGCATAATTTCCACCACATCGGAAACGTCGACTTTAGAAGGTAGGTAGTTTAAGTAATAGACTGACGACTGAAATAGTTGGGTGTGCAACACTGCTTGCAGCCAATTAACCAGGCGCGTGACATTCAAAGCCAGCAAGATACCCGCAGCAGTGCCTAGCAAGGTACCCACAATGCCTACCACACTGCCCTGCACCATAAAGATGCGCATAATCATGCCTGGCGTTGCGCCCATGGTGCGTAAAATGGCGATATCGGCTTGTTTGTCGGTGACCACCATAACGAGGCTGGAAACCAGGTTAAAGGCGGCGACGGCTACAATCAAGGTGAGTATCAAGAACATCATGGTTTTTTCTAAGGCAACCGCTTTGAACAATGCGCCGTAAGATTGGGTCCAATTCGTGGTTTCAAGCTGCTCATATTTAACCCCAATATGCCAAGCTAGTTGTGGCGCCGCGTACATGTCTTTAATTTTTAAGTTGATGCCGCTCACATCATTACCCATCAGAAACAAGGTTTGTGCATCTTTTAAATTAACAAAGGCCAGCTGCGAGTCAAAGCCAAAGCCATTTCCGGCAGAAAAGATGCCCGTTACGGTAAAGCGCTTAAAGCGTGGCAACATGCCTGCGGGGCTAACCGTCAGTTTTGGAATAAATAAGGTGACTTTATCACCTAAAGCAACGCCTAGGTTTTGCGCTAGAGTTTTACCGAGCACGATATTGAAACTTCTCGGCTTCAAACCAGTTAACGTTCCAGCTATAACCTTTTGATTTAAATTGTTTATTTTATCTTCCTGGCCTGGCACAACACCCTGGACTTGCACGCCCGCCACACTGTCATTGGCACGCAACAAGCCTTGCCCGCTCACGTATGGCGCGCTGGCTTGCACACCAGGAAATTGCTCTAAACGTTTTTGCCAAGCTGGCCAGTCGGGTAATTGAGTGCTTAAGGTGGACACGCTAATGGCCGGGGCCAAGCTAAACACACGATTACGAATGTGGTTGTCAAAACCATTCATGACCGATAAAACAGTGATCAAAACCATCACGCCCAAGGCAATGCCCAGCATAGACATGAGGGAGATGAAGGAAATGAAGTGATTCTTGCGTTTCGCACGTGTGTAACGCAGACCAATGTAAAGTGATAATGGTTTAAACATGGGCTGGGAGTATACGGCAAGTTAACGGTTTATACTACAAACCAGTAGCTTTTTCGCGATTTTCCTCTACAATATCGAGTTTAATCAAGCGCTCACAGACAAGGATGCAACATGCTAGATTTTCATATTAAGTTCGACGAACAAACCGAACAGCACTATATCGAAACATCACTACACGGTAAGCTGTTGCTTTCCATTCCACAGCTTAACAAAAGCACCGCCTTTACCCCTGAAGAGCGTGTAACCTTTGGCTTAATGGGCAAATTACCCACTCATGTTGAAACCTTACAAGAACAAGTGGAACGGGCCTATATCCAAAGCCAGAATTATGACAGCCGGTTAGAGCAAAACATTTACCTGAACAATCTGCACGATAAGAGCCAAACCGTGTTTTATAAGCTAGCCAGTGAGCATTTAGAAGAATTTTTACCCATTATTTACACCCCAACCGTTGGGGATGCCGTGATCTCATTTAGCCGCAAATATCGTCAAGCGCGTGGCATGTATCTGTCTTACCCTGAGCGCGAGCATTTGGAGCATATACTCAGTAACCGCTCCAATCCTGAAGTAGATATTGTGGTGCTCACCGATGGTGAAGGCGTGCTCGGAATTGGTGACCAAGGCCTTGGCGCCATGGACATTACCATTGCAAAGCTCATGGTCTATACCTTATGCGGCGGCATAAATCCTAACCGTGCTATGCCCATTATGATAGATGTGGGCACCGATAATGAAGACTTATTGAACGATCCTGATTATTTAGGCTGGAAACACAAGCGCTTACGCGGGCCTGATTATGACGCCTTTATAGAACAAATTGTGCAAACTATCCGTAAACAACTCCCCAACGCATTTATTCACTGGGAAGATTTTGGCACCAATAACGCCCGCGGCATATTAGAACGCTACCAAGATAAATTTTGCACTTTTAACGATGACATTCAAGGCACCGGGGCAACCACCCTGGCCGCCATTCTTGCTGCAGGTAAAGCCCTAAAGCAAGACCTTGCTGATCAACGTATCATTATTTTTGGTGCTGGCGCTGCTGGCTGCGGAATTGCAGAACAAATTGTGGACGGCTTGGTTGCCGAAGGTCTATCTGAGGCTGAGGCTCGCAAACGTTTATGGCTTATTGATCGGCCTGGTTTGCTTGTTGATGACATTGAAGGCCTGCATCCGGCTCAGCAACTCTATGCTCGCAGCGGTGATGAAGTTTCTGGCTGGCACGCTGAAGACTTGAGCAATATCAAGTTGTTAGACGTGGTTTATAATGTAAAACCAACCGTGCTAATTGGCTGCTCGGCACAAGGCCTTGCCTTCAACCGCGAAGTAGTTGAGCTAATGGCCTCGCATGTGGAACACCCCATTATCATGCCGCTGTCCAATCCAAATAACCGCAGCGAAGCCAACCCTGAAGACCTTATTATATGGACCGAAGGCAAAGCCTTAGTTGCGACCGGCAGCCCATTTCCTGAAGTGACTTACCAAGGTCAAAGTGTTCAAATTGCCCAATGCAATAATGCAAAAATATTCCCTGGCATTGGCCTCGGCGTAATTTCTGCTAAAGCCACACGCCTCACCAAAGGCATGCTATTAGCCGCCTGTGATGCTTTAGCCGAGTCTGCCCCAGTATTACGCAGCCTAGACGCCCCGCTATTGCCGAGTGTTAACCGTGCAGAATATGTTGCCAAACGCATTGCTTTTGCCATTGGCATGAAGGCCATTGAAGAAGGACATAGCCAGTCAGATCCCAACACTTTGCAACAAGCTATATTGGACAATTATTGGCAGCCTAAGTATTTGCCCTATAGACGCAAAGAAAAATAAAGATTAGTGGTTAAAAAACAGACAATATCCTTATCTGACTAAGTATATTTACTGGGCATTTTTTGCTTGTAAAATCACCATAACCGCATAAACTTTCCTTGCCTGAAAAAGATACTAATTATAACTAATTTTTTGGACATAATAATACGTTAAGCTTCGCGCGTTACTATACACGCACCAACAACGTAAACTATATTTAACCACCTTAACAAAGAGAGCTATCATGCCACACGCTAATACCCCCTACAAATTCAACAAAAGCACCAAGCAACACAAACTTTTAAACAATCAATACACTCTACCGCAAGAGATTGTTGATGATCTTATGGCCCTTAAACTTATCAAAGAATGATCAAACCTGAAGTACCGCTCGAGAGGTCACTCACTCTCGAGCAGGCCGATAAAAAGATCACTGCTGAACTGCAACAATTTAACTTTTTTGTGGAAACTACCGAACTCAACGCTTCCGTACCTCAATCTTGTTTTGAAACTCGCCTATCAGACAGCCAAGGCAATTTTTTGGCGCGCGGCTTTGGCAAAGGCTCACCCGAAGAAGCCTGCGTGGGCTCAAAATTTGAGGCCTTTGAAACCTATGCATCTGATATTGGCCACTTTCCTGCCAAAGCAGAATTATTATCTTATGCGCAAGTTTGTGAGCAGGACAAACAAATCGTCGCCAACAAACTACCGTTGGAGCTGATTAACCAAGAGGCCTTCCACCATACTCCAATGGCTTGGGTAGAATATAAAAACTATTTCAATGAAGATCAGAGCATTCACATCCCGGCTGCTAGCATCAACCCTTTTTACCTTCTAGGTAAGAAAGTTCCGGGGGATGATTTCCCGTCTGAAAAACTTTATTTTCAAAACAGCAATAATGGCGTAGCCATTGGCTGTAATCATACCGAAGCGCTAATTCATGGCATTTTGGAAATCATTGAGCGAGATGCCATCTCAATTTTAGTGGTTGATGCCTTCATGCAAAAAAATTACTCTGCGTTAACGGCCATCAATAAGGACTCTATTTCCGATAAAAATAAGACGCTGATAGCCCAAATCGAACGTCTTACCGGCTCTAAAGCGTATATATTGAAGCTTAATACCCCTTTCGACGTACCTTGTTATAGCGTTAGCGTGGCTTCAGACCATCACCTTTTACCCCTAAAAGGTTTTGGCGCATCGTTATCGGACGAAAATGCCCTTTACCGCGCCTGTTCAGAATGCTTAGAGCTGCTGTTGAGCTACGAGCGCGTTGCTATTCAAGAATTTGACTACACACTTGAGGCCTTTGCCAATCTGCCAGAGTTAATGCATTGCGCTAAATTTAATATCGCTGACATAATTGAACAGATTCCTCATCTAGATTTTAGCTCAAATGACGAGCACTTACCCAGCGATCTACAGCATTATCTAAATGAAGTCGTCGCAACCGTTAGCGCTACGAATTTCTCGCTGTACCACACTATCTTGTACCAATCGGCCAATAGTTGCACTGTTGCCATCACTATACCTGAAGCTGAAGATTTGTTATCCTTGCTCAAAGGCATTATCCCTACATTTGGACCGCGATTACGCAGCAAATTGCAGAGCGCCGCCTAACCTGAGCAACTATCACGGATGACTTCATGCGCACATTTTTAGACAAATTAACCTCTTATGGCTATATACATGGCTTTCCTTATCGGCTTTTTGCTGGCTATCAAATTGTTAACTATGTTATTGATTACTTAGTCTGGTTATGGGAACCTTCAACCGAGGCAAGCTATCCTTACGCCCTCGCTCACAATTTTGCAATTGTTCTTTGTTTGTTGCTTTTACTCAAAAACTATTGGCCCAACTGTTTAAAACCGTTTTACACACTCTATTGGTGTCTTGTCGTCACCTGGTGTTTGCCGCTGGTTAATACCGTTTACTACTTTCGCGCGCAACACTATACCAGCATGGAGCTGGTTAATTTTCTTATGATCATATTCACCTTGATCTTAATTGTTGATTGGCTAAGTTTTATTGTTATTTTAATCAGCGGTATAGTAGGCGGTGTTATTTACATCTTATTTACTCAACACGGCCCGTTACTATTCGCCAACAATGAAATTCTCGATATTCTTAGCACCTGCTTGTGGACAATCATCATCGGCGTATTCTTTTCCCAGAATGCCTCGCGCATTAGAAAAAACCGCCAGCTCGAAAAACAACTTGCCGCCATCAAAGCCGTCGTCGCCAGCATTGCCCATGAACTACGCACCCCGCTGCTGTCTATTCGTGCCGGTGCAGTTGGTATTCGAAAGTTTATTCCCAAGCTGATAGAAACCTATCAAGTCGCAGCCGAGGCCCAACTCGACATTCCCACGATTTACCCTAAAGAATTTAAACATATTACAAAGGTAATGGATAACATTGACTCAGAAGTCACCTACTCCAACACCGTCATTGACACACTATTAACCAATGCCAATCGCGAAGTCATTAATCCAGACGTGTTTGACAAGCACTCCGTGGGCAGCTGCATTCAGGCTGCTATAATTCGCTATCCTTTTAACCCAAAAGACCAAATTCAGTTGGTGCATTTTGAAAAAGATCATGATTTTTATTTTCATGGCGACGATTTGTTGGTGATTCATATCATTTTTAATCTGATAAAAAATGCATTCTATGCTATAGCCGAAGCCGAAAAAGGTGAAGTCTATATTCGCTTGGCTAAAGGTAGAATACACAACACCCTACGTTTTCGAGACACGGCAAAAGGCTTAAGCCCCGAAGCACAAGCAAAACTATTCGATATGTTTTACTCCAAAACCCCCAATAATACGGGCATGGGCTTAACCTACTGCAGGTTGGCAATGGAAAGTTTTGGCGGCTCAATTGATGTGGAATCAAAATTGGGCGAATACACGGAGTTCGTTTTAAACTTTCCCATTCTGGCAATGGGCAAGTAGTCAGCCCAGGGACACCTACCTTAAAAGTGCAATAACTCGGCCGCAAGCAACACGGCCATGACGCCCGTACCCAGAAAGAAAAACCCGATGCTACTTTGACGCTCTAATGCAATTTCTTCAGAAAAAGCATTATACAAAACAGCCCCCGATAAAAAGGCGGTTAGCATGGCCGCGGCATAAATATTCACCGGTAGCAATAACGAAGCGACGAAGCCACACAACAAACCCGCAACCAGAAAAATATGCGTACGCCTACCAAACAAATTAGGATAATAACGCATAAAATGATTATCACTCAAAACAAAATGTAATCCCATCGCCGCCGTAAACAACACGGCATAAAAAAGCCCAGACGCTACGCGTAAAATTAACGTATAAGTAATAATAAAGTTATAAATAAAATACATACCCAAATTCAAGCGATAAGCCGCATTTTGGTTAGTCGTTTGCCCATTATACGTTAAGCGGTCTAACACATAAAATAACTCAAACCCCAACAACGCAATCACAAACACCGCTAAATCTTTAAAAGGCGACATTGCGCCGTGGGCAGACAATAAAGCATGGATTTTGTGATGGCTTTCCACAATTTCGGGCAGCATGTGCAAAAACACATAGCCCACTGCCACCCCACCCGCAAACGAGGTAATGCGCTTTGGATCTAACCCCGGAACACGCTTAAGATACGGCGACAGATAATGACAAATAGCCAAGGTTAGTGTGCAGAGCCCTAAGGCGATAATATGATGATAATCTAATGTAGTATCCATAACCGTAGATTATAAAGTCCTTCCTCTCTGAATGCAATTTCGCCCTTTTCAAGCTATATAATTGTGCTATACTCCCCGCTCATCTCGGTGCCGGGGTGGTGAAACTGGTAGACACGCCGGATTCAAAATCCGGTGGTAGCAATACCGTGTCGGTTCGAATCCGACCCTCGGTACCAATTAAACGATAATTTTTCCAATCCTCGTGTAAATCCCGTAACCCTCCATGGTAAATCTGCCAGTTCGGCTTCCTATCTCCGGTTCGCAGGAAAAGGGGAATAAATTTTCTATTTCCAACTATATTGATTCAAATAAATTATGCCCCTTAATGTTACGCTAAGCTAAACTTGATACATTATTGCTCATCAGAACAATAAATCATGACATCAAAAGCGAGAGACCATAATGATTCCCTGTAAAAACTTTCCCACTGGCTGTCAGGAACAGATCTGCAGGGTTAACCCCGCAGGCCTCAACAGCCCCTATTGCTATTCCTGTTCAGAAAAAGTGATCAAAAACGGACAACAAACGCCCTTACGTGTCGGGTTCGAACTTGAGTGTTACACACATGTTTTGGTTTGTTCAGATAAACATGCAGAGCTCTGGGTTGATTTCACCTTGGGGCTTTATGATGTCAGTTTACGGAGCCAGTCTGGAGAACTAATTGATTTTGAATTGAAAATGCTTTCAGAAACAATGGCAGATAATCGATGGTGCGTTGAATATATCACTTCGCCAGTTGAGAACGAGCATGCATTAGAGGTTTATAACGCACTCGCTATAATACAGCGTGCCATTACCGGGCTAGTCTCCAACAGCAAGGATAAGCGCATTGTTATTCCCGCTCTAGATCTTAGCCGATCACCAGAGATACGAGGGAACCCAATCTTTCTACGGGTGTCCAAAAAAGTATATTCGTATAGAGATGGTATTGTACTATCCATTGATACAAAAAAAGATGATGATGCTAAACAGCATCTACAAATAAATTTTTCATTCGCTAGAGTGGCGGAGGATTTGAGTCATACAGAAATTATTCCCATAGATAATGCCTTACTCAGAAAACTGCAAACAATATTTTTCACTCATGAGCGTGTATACATGCCATATCAAACTATGTTGGTTAACCAAAAAAAACAAGGTGAGCTTTTCTATGATGTGTACACCAAGCAAAGGCGGCCGCAATTGGATGAGCTAGCAAGACAGTGTGGCGAATTCCTTCCGAAAAGCATGCCGGGTGAACCAGGATTCATCACTAAACTATACTGGCTTGGATTCTTCCATCTAAGAGCAGAAATAGACAGCAAAAATCTATGCGTTATAAGGCGACCTGGTTACCCGCCCTGGATTACAAAAAACTGTGAAAACTATGCCGATAAGGATATCGTGCCATTATATGAACGTGGCGTGGACAGCTTGTTTAATGAACGCGAAGTTGCTTGTTTATACTTCGCTATTGATCAATACAGATTTCAATATAACCACTCCAGTGATAAGGTACTATATTTTGATAGGTTAATGGGCTTTATAGCTGAACAGCAATGTCATGATAGACATGTCGATTATCCTAAGCTCGCGGCAGAAATCGTCTTGGAAGCTCGCTTAGCGATTACCGGTTTTGATTGGGATAAAACCCGAGCTGTATTGAAAGCGTTGTGCGAAATATAAACTCAACCCACTATGATTTTAATGACAACCTATAAAACCGACAGTTCAACTGTTGACCATCAACAAATTCATGATTTTTTTTGGTTTCCACGTATTTTGCACCCAGCTTATTAGCAATGGCGATACTGCCGGCATTACCTTCTGACATGTAGATAGTGATCTCTTCTAAACCCAACACCTCTTTGGCAAACTCGAACACTAGCTGGCAAGCTTCGGTGGTGATGCCTTTGCCGGTAAAGTCTGTTCGCAACCAGTAACCTAAGATGGCGTAAGGTGGGTTAACATTTAATAGTCCCACACCACCGAGAAAGCGTTTCGCCATGCCGCGCTCTTCAATCACAAAGTCATATTGACGACCTGTGGGCCAAATCATCTGCGCATTATATATCCAATTTTTGCAATCTTGCAGGGAAAACCTGTCATGCACCCAGGGTAGGTAAGCTTTCATTTCTTTAATTGACTGACTGACGCACTCAAACATGCCTGCGGCATCATTTTCTTCATAGGGCCTTATACGTATGCGTTTATTTTGGTAGAATGTGCTCATGCTGAACCCTTGGAAAATACTGTTAATCTTACTCTGCCTGCTGCCGCTGCTTTTACCGCAGTGTGGTCAGGCAAAAGTGATTATACGCTATGATGTCAAAGGAATAAACGGGGATGCGCAGCAAAATGTCCTCTCTGCTCTTCAAGCCACAAAGCCTGTGGATAATAGCACTGAGCAAGTTGATCGCTTATTTTTCAATAATCAAACTATTGTGCAAGAAGCGTTGAAACCCTACGGTTACTTTTTTGCCACCATTAGTGGCCACCCAGAAAAAACCAGTGATAAGCAATGGCTTTTTCATTACATCATTCACCCCGGCCTAGCCGTGCATGTTACTCAAATTAACATTAGCCTTACCGGGCCTGGCGCACAGATGCCTAAATTTATTCATTGGAAAAAACACTTTTCAGTCCATCTAGGCTCTATATTTAATGGTGATAAATACGACAAAGCCAAGCAAAGCTTTTTTGCCCTGGCCAATCGCTTAGGCTACATTAAAGCCACCTTATTAAACCATAAGGTTAAAATCAACCTGAATAATTTTACGGCAAGCATCAACCTTAAATACGATACAGGAACACGCTATTATTATGGCGCGATAAGTTTTTCCAAAGTAGGCATCAATAACAGCCTACTAACCCGCTATTTACAGCTCAAAACAGCGCAACCCTACTCCATCACCAAATTATTGAAAGCACAGCAAAACCTTTCAAACAGTGGTTATTTTTCTGATGTCACTATCACACAAAAAAAACCCGATAGCAGCAACCACATTCCACTACAGTTTGAATTGAAGAAGCTCAAAGCGATGCAATACCTTGTGGGTGCAGGTTATGGCACTGATACGGGCTACCGAGGGCAGCTAGGTTGGAATTGGCGCTTAATCAATGCGCAGGGGCAACATTTACAAACCTCATATAACATTTCACAAATAGGAAATAGCTTTTCCAGCACTTATTTCATTCCAGGTAACAACCCCATCAACCAACAATATAGCTTGAGCACCAATATAGCCAACTACAACAGTGAAGCGGGTAAAAGTAATTTACAACGTTATGGCGCGCTGTACACCGACAATCGTAACCGCTGGCAAATCACTTATGGCGCATCATTTCAAAGTGAAAAATTCACCGTTAAAGATGAGTTGCCCCAAGCAGTGCATTTGCTCATGCCAACGGCCACCTGGCTTTATCTTTATACCAACAACCCATTACAACCAAAATATGGTGTGCGTGTAAGCTTGAATATGCGCGGCGCAGATAAAAATGCCCTTTCAGATTTAAGCTTTGCGCAATTTCAATTACGCTTTAAAAACTTAACGCCCTTAAACGAAAACAACCGCATTTTTATGCGTGCAGATGTTGGCGCCACTTACACCAATAATGACACGCTACTCCCACTAAGCTTACGTTTTACCGCAGGCGGCACCCAAAGCATTCGCGGCTATGCCTATCAAAGCTTAGGGCCCGCTAAAGACTTACTCACCGGCAGTATAGAATATCAATATCGTATACACGGCAATTGGTATGCTGGCTATTTTCAAGATGCCGGCAATGCGTTTGATGATTTTAGCGAAATGGACATTCAACGTAGCCAAGGCATTGCCGCCGTTTGGCAATCGCCCATCGGCGTGATGGAATTAACCTTTGCAAAATCGTTGAGTAACACCACGCTAGATCCGATGGTGCAATTTAGTATGGGAGGCTTAATATGATTAAGGCCACCAGTAAATATTTTGTGCTAGTGTTTTTTATCTGCCTATTCTTTTGCGTTTGGTTTTTCTCCAACACCTATGCGGGCTTGGACATTTTGTGCCGTAACGTTAGTAAGGTGGTTCCTGGGCAGTTAAGTATTGAACTTAATTCTGGTAGCTTAAACCAAGAAATGAATATCAAACATTTCTCTTACCAACTTCACGCACTAAAAATTCAAGGCACAAACATAGCCCTACAAATCAATTTGGCCGCACTCATTCTTAATGATTTAAATATTGATAAACTGCATGCCGAGCAATTGAGCATTAGCCTTCCCAAGGGAGAGAGCAAGCAGTCCGCCGTGCAAACACCTCACATTAACATGCCCTTAAAAATTTATGCTAATGACGTGGCGGTGCAACACTTTAGCTACCAACGCGGTGCCTCACACTTCCAGCTTAACAAGCTACACTTTAATGCTGCCATCAGGCCCAATGGCATTGACCTGACACCCCTGACGTTAACACTCAAAAAAACCGAGTATCAACTTCGAGGTAACATTGTGTTTGCTCCCTTGCGAGCAAGGTTTAGGTTCATTCGCCAGCAACAGCAAGTGCAAAACATCAACGCCCTACTCACGGCAAGCGGTAACTGGCAAAACATGCAGCTCAACAGCCAAGTCAGCCTGCCTATAAATTTAACAACACACATACAATTAGACAACGTGCTCTCTCACCTCACCTGGCAAGCAACTGGAAATGTTACTGACTTGGGGATATTAACAGCGCAACGTTTTATGGGAAATTTCAACGCCAAGGGTAATGTGCAAACCTTAACCTTAGCCGCCCAATTGCATAGTGAGCAGAAAAATGATCCGGGTACAATCGAGCTAAATCTTGCTAGCAAGTCACTCGCTCAACAACAATTGCAGCTAAATCTTGCTTGGGAAAATCTGCTATTACAGAGCAAACCTAGAGCTGAATCTCTTAGTGGCACAGTTAATGTTATGGGAACCCCCCAACACTATAAGCTAGAGGTAGCCACAGACGTGCAAGGCGAAAAGGTGCCTAACACCCAGCTAAGCGTGGTCGGTGAAGGAGATACACAACAATTAACACTTCAGCATCTAGCGCTGAAAACCTTGCAAGGCTCAGCAGAAGGTACTGCCCAGCTGAATTGGAAATCTGATTTTAATTATCAGCTAGGGCTGATGGCCAAAAATATAAAACCCGAAACAAAGTGGGTTAACTGGCCCGGTGATATTTCCAGCCAACTAACGCTGAACGGTGATGCACAGCATTTATCGCTCAAGCTATTCAATTTAAAGGGAGATTTGCGCGGCCAACCGCTATCTGGAAGCTTAGATGCTAAATTACACCGCGCCAGCTTAAGTGCGGCAGATGGCGACATGATGGTTGGAGCGGCGCATTTGGCCGCGCACTATACCGCAAAAGATGACAGCAACCTGCGCTGGGATCTCAACATCCCTGCCTTAGAAAAAATATTTCCTATGGCGCAGGGCCAACTGGTCAGCGAGGGTAGCTTAACACTACACAACAACTTTATTGCGACACGGGGTCGCATAGCAGCCAACGAGCTCACTTGGCAACAGTATCATGTGGACAATTTTAGTAGCCAGTTTGCCATTAACACCAATCCTAAGCTTGCTTCGACGATTACTTTAAACAGTAAGAATATTAGAATTAGCCATTATCAATTTCAACATATTGACATGAATTTGAGTGGCAAAAATCCAAGCCGAAAATTCGATTTATCACTACAAACTGAGCAAGGAATTTTATTCCTTAACGCCACCAGTAACTTACTAGATAAGGACTTTCAATTCAATGTGTCACGCTTAAACTTACAATCAAAATCATTAGGCAACTGGAACTTAATAAATGCGTTTAAATTACGATACCATGATAACCATATCAACCTACATGATTTTAAATGGCGCGCGAACAAACAACAGATAAATGCGGACTTGATTTTTCATAACAAAAAACTGCGTGAGCTAAATGTTCAAATTAAAAATTTAGCATTAAACTTATTTAACTTTGTTTTACCCACAAACATAAAGCTCGCAGGACGCTTAAACTTAAATAGCACCTACACCCTAAAAGAAAATAAAATAAATTCTGAAGGAACATTTGGCTTAGTTAACAGCAAAATCCTCTACCCGTTCCATCATCAAGAACAACAACTACGCATTAACCAAGCGCAGATAGGCTACAGCATCAAAGATAATGCTTTAGCAAGCCAAACTAAATTACATTTCAATGACAACAACACGATAAACCTTAGCGCAAACGTGTCGAATATTATGCCGGATAATTTTTGGCAGCAAACTCACGTGACCTCTGGTGAAATGAGTAGCACAATACCCAACCTGAAAATAATCCAAGCCTTTTTGCCTGGCGCGGATAAACTCTCAGGGCAGCTAAACACTCAATTCAAATGGAACGGCACCCTGTTAAGGCCTAATCTAATGGGGCAGATAAGCTTGCTACAAGGAGAAATCAAGTTATTAGCACATGGAGTCGATCTTAAAAAGTTAAACCTACAGATCGCAGCAGCCAAGCAGCAAGTTAATTACAAGCTGACAACCGAATCTGGCAAGGGTCATTTAACCATCAATGGCCACAGCCTGCCCAATAAACTGTGGCGCACAAAGCTAAACATACAAGGTGAAGATTTTGCCGTTGATAATACACCACATTTTAAAATTGCCGTCAGCCCGAACTTACAGCTTATATTGCAAAAACAACGTATTGATTTAACCGGAAAAATCAGCTTTCCACGAGCTGACATCGACTTATTACAATACAGCAACGTTAGCAGCCTGCCCTCTGATGTGGAGATCATTCAAGCCGGAACCGCGCAAACAAATAATTCGTGGAGTAATTATTTTTACACCACGCTTAATGTTGAGTTAGGCAAAGATGTGCAGCTGAAAACAAAGCTATTATCCGCAAGCCTTGCAGGCAATATACAATTAACCGACTCTCCCCATAGTGAAACAACCGCAAATGGCGAGCTGACTATTCCCAAAGGTATAGTAAGCGCCTTTGGACAAAAGCTTAGCATTACAAATGGCAAATTGCTTTATGCCGGTGGCGCGACCACAAATCCTGGTTTAAAAATTCAAGCGACCAAAACCATTAAGACCTTTGTTGATCCAAATCAAAACAGCTTAACCAACACCGGCAGCTCCAACTCTGCCATTGCCGCAGCCAGCCAACAAGTCAATGTGCCCATGCAGCGTAAGAATATTTTAGTGGGCGTGAGCGTAACGCATACCTTACAACAACCACACATTACGTTATTTTCAGACCAATCAGATTTAACGCAAGCCGACATACTTTCTTATTTAGTATTAGGTTACCCTATGAATAAGGCCAACAACCAACAAGGTGAAGCCTTGCTACAAGCGGCAAATGCTCTCACCAGTGGTGATGGCCAAGTTTCTGGCCTGGTAAGCGCGGTGCGTAATAAATTAGAATTAAATGAAGTTGGCTTTCAAAGCAATAATTATTTGAATCCCGCCACCAATACAGTGCAAGAAAACACCTCATTGGTGTTGGGCAAGATGCTGTCGCCGAAATTATTTATCCGCTATAGTATCGGCCTAATACTACCTATTAACACGCTAAGTGCTTCGTATTCGTTTGATAAAAACTGGTCGTTGCAAACTGAAAGCAATAGCTTGGGAAATGGCGTAGATTTGTTATATAGCTGGGAACATAATTGATTTTAGCTTTCTCTATCGAATCCATTTTGCTGAAAAATCGACCTTATTTCGTAACCAAAAGAGAATTCCAAGCCCCAACAGCCCTAGAATAAAACTCGCTAAAAAATAATCTGGCCAACCAATGATGCTGATGGCAAGACCGGCTAGCGGGCCAATATAAATTCTACTCAATGCCCCAACAACTGACAATAAAGCATATTGTGTTGCGGTAAAGCGCTTATCGCACAAGGCCATCAGTAACACAAACAAAGCAATTGTTCCCATACCACTGGTTAAGTGCTCAACAAACACGGCAGTTGCAAATAGCCAAAGCACTTTACCTGCCAAGGCTAACCAACAAAAAAGCAACAGAGAAAATGATTGCAAGCAACCAAACAGCATTAGCGCACGATATAACGACATGCGGACCATTAAAGCTCCACCCAAAATAATTCCGCCAATGCCGGCAACGGTACCAAAGGTTTTTCCCACCCACGCAACTTGAATTAAAGTAAAGTGTAAGTCACGTAAATAAAATACGCTCGATAAACTTAAAGCAAAGGCATCACCTAGCTTATACAAGGCGATGAAACCTAAAAGCCAGCCAATATGCTTACGGCTCAGCATATCGGCAAAGGCTTCTTTGGCGGTGCCATACAGAGTATCGCTCTGTTTACTTAAATCATATTCAGGTTCAGGTGCTAACAACGTGGTTATTAAACCTAGCAGCATCAACAAGCCCATTAAACAATACGTTACTCGCCAGCCATATTTTGCCGCGATAAGTAACGCCACCGCGCCAGAAATGATCATCGCAATCCGATAGCCATTAGCCCATACGGCGCCGCCCACGCCTCGCTCTTCGGGGTCAAGTAAATCAGTGCGATAAGCATCTAAGGTTAAATCTTGTGAAGCAGAAAAAAAGGCAACCAGCAGTGCCATAAAGGCTAACTCAACGGGATGTTTTGTGGGATTAAACCAGCCCATTAGCATAATGCCAATAAGCAAAAAAACTTGAGCCAAGAAAGTCCAACCACGCCTACGCCCTAAAAATGGCAGAACATACCGGTCCATTAACGGCGCCCAAAAAACTTTAAACGCATAGGGTTGACCTACCAAACTTAATGCACCAATGGCAACAACGCCCACGCCACCGAGTGTATACCAAGCCTGCAAGGTGCTGCCTACTAGCGCCAAAGGCAAGCCAGATGAAAAACTCATTAACAGCATAATGAGCATACGTTTAGTAAAATATTGCTGTAACAGATTATTCTCCTGACATAAAAATGGGGCCAGACTTAAGGCCTGAATTCAAACTGATTTCAAGCCTTAAGAGCTGCCCCCTTCCGAGCTAACGGATTTTATTTTTTTCTGTTTTTCTTATTTTTAATGACTTTAACTAAATCAACTTTAAAAATAAGTACGCTGTTAGGTGGAATAGCTCCGCCCATACCACGCGCTCCGTAGCCTAATTTAGCTGGGATATAGATTTCCCACACAGAACCTGGGCGCATCATCTGTAATGCTTGAGTCCAACCTGGGATGACTTGATCAACACGGAACACGGCTGGCTTACCAGAACCACGTTCATCGGTGCTGTCAAAGACTTCACCGTTGATAAGGCTGCCTTCATATTTGACCTTAACTTTATCGTTACGTTTTGGGCTATCGCCTTTACCCGATTTAATAACTTTATATTGCAAGCCTGTTGCGTTCACTTGCACACCTGGTTTTAAAGCGTTTGCTGTTAAGAAAGCATCCCCTGCGGCATTATCTTTTTCAGATTGCTTTTCAAGTTTCTCTTGAATTTTACCTAACATTTCTTTTTGGTAAGCTTGCATCACCGTTTTTTGTTGCCCAGCATCAAGCAATGCATCATCGCCACTCAGGCCATCTTCTAAGCCCTTCATCAACGTGTTAGGGTTGACATCAGTGCCTTGTTCTTTGAAATTTTTACCGATGTTTAGACCAATGATATAACTGATTTTATCGGTTTGAGAACTTAAAATAACATCTTGTTTTTCAGCCATGGCTTGGCTAGTTAATAGCGCTAAGATTGTGGCAAGAAGAGCGATACGCTTCATGTGGATACTCCGTAGTAAATTGAACGCGTATTGTGCCGTATTTAAGCCACATAAGCCAGAAATAGCGAGATTAAATGGGCATTATTTAGGCAAAGCAAACCCTGTCGGATAATAGACCTCGGCAAAACATAAGCCTGCCGACAAAGCGGTCACCCCACCTTCGGCACGACTTTTAGATTCCAGCACACTTTGTACCCAAGCAATATCTTCTTTGCCACTGCCAACGGCCATTAATGCTCCAGCAATGTTACGCACCATATGGTGTAAAAAAGCATTAGCTTTAATATCAAGGTGTATGTAATCTCCTTCACGCGTAACCTCTAAAAATTCAACCGTACGCACCGGCGATTTGGCTTGGCACCCTTTAGCGCGAAAAGCTGAAAAATCATGCTGCCCCACCAAAATTTTCGCTGCTTGTTGCATGCTTATGGCGTCTAATGGTGTAGAGTGCCAGGTTACATATTGGCGCCTAATAGCCGGCCTAATGGAATGATTGTAAATAGTATAGCGATACCGGCGAGCCACCGCGCCAAAACGCGCATGAAATTCCTCACTCACTGGCCGCACCCAATGCACGGAGACATCGTGTGGCAAATTGGCATTCGCACCAAAAGTCCACGCATGCTCGGTGCGATCGGCAGTGCTATCAAAATGAATAATTTGCCCTAAGCCATGTACTCCGGCATCGGTGCGCCCAGCACAATGAACTCTAATCGGGTGATTGCCAACCCGGCTTAATGCATGTTCAACCGCCCCTTGCACGGTAGGTAAATCACCTTTTTGCAATTGCCAGCCATGGTAGGCGGTGCCGTCATATTCAATTTTTGCTACAAATCTCATAAACGAAGTGTAACAGAATTAGCGGATATCTGTCGCCATTGACCTATTAAAATCGTACGAGGGTATTAGAGAAGAATCATGTGGGGGATGCAAACTAGGCCCCAGCCTACTTATTTAGATCTAGGGACGGTATGCTCGCAGCGAATAAAAAAAGGCTTACTTACTTTGCAAGTCTTCTAGCATTTTTTCTGCCTGAACTTTAATATCTGCGCGGGCGGTTGCAATAAGTTTTTTCAGAGATTTTTTAGCCGCTTTATAATCAGACATTTCAACGTAAGCACAAATTAAATCTAGCTCAGCTTGTTCGCTGTCTTCTCCAACCACATCAGCATGAACCTTTTCTTCATCCATATCGCTGAGTTTAAAGCTAAAATCTAGTGCGTTTTTTTCTACGGTCTGCTCAGGTGCTTCTACTGTTGGAGCAGCCTCTTCGTCTGCTAAGGTAAAACTAGCGTCATCATTATCAGCCAGTGGGGTTAGTGTAGTAGTATCAGGCTCTTGAGCTATAACAGGTTCTTCAAGTTCAGCCTCTTCCGCCGACATTGGCGTTAGCATTGGAATGCCCGTTTCGCCCGCAACCTGGCTCTGCTCAGCATCATCATTTTTTGGTGCTTTTGCTTCTGCTGAAGGCGTCACTTCAATGGGCAAATTCTCACGTAAGGCTTCTACCGTATGCCAGAGGCCTTTATCACCTTCAGTTAGTAACTCTGCAGGAATTTTGGCCACTATCGCACCAAAATAAACACGGTCACGTATGTCGGCGGCGATATGTAAAAGTTCATCCCACAAACTAATTTCATTGGGTAACATCGTTACCGTTTTATTGAGCATTTCTTGTGCTTGATCTAAACGACCATAATCCACATAGAGTTTTGCTTCGGCCAATAAATCATTAACGGATGCAGTATCATCGCTTAGCTTAGGATTTTTGCGACGCATTTCTTGCACCGTCATATCGGGTAACACGTCACTCATATCTAGGGCGTCTAAATCCTCACCAGCCGCTTGGTGCTCAATGTGCGTTTTCCGTTCGTTAGGTTGACGATCAACGTCTATATCTAAGCTTTCGTCTTCTAAATCAGCGTCAACATCCGTTTGCGCATCCTCATCCTTAGTAGTCGATTTACGCGTATAACTTTGTTGATTGCGTGAACGATGATAAATAACCAACCACACCAACAGCAAAACAACAATTAGCAAGGCAATTAACATCCACCAATGCTGGGTTAAAATATCCACAACAGCATTTTCTTGTTTGGCCTTTTTGAGGCTTAACGTCACTTGCTGCTTAATAAGTTGCTGCAACCGTTTCACGGCACCCTGGCTTTTAACCAGCTCCGCTTGCAGCGCTGCTTCCATGCTAGATAGCTTTGCCACTTCAACTTTTAATTTAGCGTTGGCAACATCAAGCAAGCTATTAACATTACTTAACTGTTTGTTTTGCGTTTTCAATTCGGTGTTGCTCATTAGCAAGCTCGATACTTTTGCCACTAACGTTGAGTCAACTATCGCAGGAGCTTTGGCTGACGTATTAGCAGGCATTAGGGCTGCTGTGGGCATAGCCTGTGTTTGCGCTGCGCCCACTGGAGTGACGACTGGAGTAGCAGGTTTTAGCATGGGCACGGCAACTGGTTTAGACCACTTTTTAATTTGAAGCTTCACATGTTGGCCTTTTACCCATGCTTGGTTGTGATTCTTTGTTTTTTGCCATGCAGACGACTGATTAATCGCTTTAATTTGTTGCTCTGTGGGCACACGCAAATAAAAGCCACTCATCAAACCATTAATATTATGCTTGCGAAAAGCTTGTGCATTATATTGCGCTAAGGCAATCATGGTTTGATTGATACTGACTGATTTGTTGGGACGCACGGCTTTAGCCACTTCCCATAAATTATCGGTACGCTTAGTGGGCCCATAAACACGCGATTGAGGCTGCTGTGAAACAGCATATTCGCGCTGCACTGGCTTAATAAGCTTAGTGTGCATAACGGGCACAGGCTTAGGGGCAATGGTTGGCGCGGGATTGAGCAACGCAACATAGCTTTTAATATACTCACCCTCAGGCCAAGAAACATGCAGTAAAAAGTTAACATACGGCTCGCTCACTGGAGCAGCGCTGGAGATATTAACCAGCAGACCTTCCGCGGTGTTCTGGCTCTTGAAACGTAACGAGTTGATCAGATGTGAGCGAACCATGTTGGCCCGGGCAAATTCTTTTCCTGAGGCAAGGCCTACTTTAATTTCATCAGTGGGAATTTTTTGTAAGTCGCTAATGAGCAGCTTAGCTTGTAAAGGTTGATAAAGATGAGATTTTACTTGTAATGGACCAACACTTAAGGCAAATGCCAGTGCAGGGGCCAATAACAATAACATGAGAAGTTTGCGCAATGTACTATCCAATCTGTGTGTCCGTTCTTTAAATATAGCCGATAATAAAGCTATAAAACATAGTAACAAGTAACTAAATTTGACGGGCACGACGGGAGAGCTATCGGGTAAACCGGTCGAGTGACTATACCTTATCTCACTGATTTTGCAACCTGACGCACGCTTATAATTGGGCCTACCAATACAACAAAAAATTAAAACGCTGCTTTTAATCGGCGGTCACTTCTGGTAGTATTTTGCCCACTCTTTACAACAAGCTCTAAAAATGAACCGCGCGCCATTAAACTCGACAATACTTCACCCCGCCTATCACGCTCCAGCAGTCTCTTGCCCCAGAAAAGAAAAGACTGAATACCACTGCGCTAGCCTAGTTTTTACGCCTGAACTAAACTGTGATGATTTTTGCGCGTTTTTCAATATTATGATCAATGGGCTTGCTCTCAAACTCAACAAAGAAAATGGTGCCATTCGTGTGCAGCACGATTTACTGGCACACAAACTTATTATCACCGATATTTGTTACAAGATATTAACCATTTTTGTCAATAGTATAGTCCCATTCGAAGAGCTTAAAGCGTTTGCGCCCAGCATAAACGCCTATAAAGCCGAGCTAGCCGAAAGCTCGTATGCTACGCGAAAAAACATCCCCATACAGCTGGAAGGGTATAATAGTTTTTTGCAAGCCTATATTACAACGGTGCAACCTTTTATTGGGCTGCCTCCTGTCCAACTATTATATAGATACTACGGTTTTCCCATGAGTGAAACGCTGGGTTGTTTCATTATAGACTTTGCTCTCTGGCACATAATAAAGCCTGAACAACTATGCAAATTTAGAAAAGCGCGCGATAATATTTTTGATTGCAACCCCAAAGACTTAAAACAAATTTACAACACCACTCTTTCTGATACTTTTGAGGTGGAGAAAGGCTTTTATACAAATTTTGCGCGAGCCTTCAACGTAATGTTACAACACATAACCCTTCAAAAATCTTTTACCATTGAAGATATTATTTCTTGGCACGATCTAGCGGCTGGATTCCTTAAAAAAGATACGTTTAACAACGTCGCTGACAAGAACAGAACGGGATACCACTTATCAAAATACAACAGCACCCCTGTTGGCTTAAAACTACTCAGGCGAAAATGGCTCACAACAAAGTCGGGAATTCAGGTCGCAGACAAAGGCTATCACAAGCCGACTTACTGCCCAGAAAAAGTAGACATGAGAAGTGCCATTGTCTCTGGGGGCATATCGAATTTAGACAAATTCAAGGCTTTCATGAACACTGAAATTGCTAAGCTTGTAACGCTATTTAATGACCCTCGCCATGATGAAAAACAAAAATTATTAGCGCTAATAGATTTTGTGCAATTTATTGATGTACATCACCTCTTTCGTGACGGTAACATACGCACCTGTCTATTGATTTTTTATTACTTTCATATTCGCTATAGATTACCTTTAACCATTTTATCAGACCCCAATATATTTGATGGTTATGCCCCATATGAAATTCATGACGATATACTGAAAGGTAGAGAGCGATATAAACTACTATGCTTAGGTAGATTAGCTGAGCTAAAGAGGTCATCAAAAGAATGCTATGAGAGAGAAACACATGCCGCTTAATGGAATCCTGCGCCTACAGTCTATTTTAAACGGAACTAGTTTTACCCCCTCTAACCCTCTTCAATAACTTAACAAATCTACCACGCTACTGTTATTTTCTGCTTTTGAATGCATCGCTAAGTCATTGCGCTCTGCTTCAATTTTTTCGAGCATAGCCACATCCACATCACCCGTGATGTACTCCCCCGTAAAAACCGAGGTATCGAATTGTTGAATATCAGGGTTACCTTCTTTAGCTGCTGCAATCAAATCTTTTAGCTCTTGATAAATTAAGGCATCGGCACCAATTAAAGCACAAATTTCGGCTTCGGTGCGATCATAGGCAATCAGCTCCTGGCGTGATGGCATGTCAATACCATAAACGTTGGGAAAGCGAATCGGAGGTGCGGCGGAGGCAAAGTAAACATTCTTTGCGCCAGCAGTGCGTGCCATACGAATAATTTCTTGGCAGGTAGTGCCGCGCACAATCGAGTCATCAATCAGCAACACGTTTTTACCTTTAAATTCTAGGTCAATGGCATTAAGTTTTTGTTGCACAGATTTTTTGCGCACCAGTTGACCCGGCATAATAAAGGTGCGACCGATATAACGGTTTTTAACAAAACCTTCGCGGTATTCAATATTTAACAGTTGCGCCACCCGTGAGGCAGAGGTACGGCTAGTATCAGGAATGGGCATCACCACATCAATTTCTAAATCAGCATAATCACGTTTGATTTTTTCTGCCAGCATATCGCCCATGCGCAAGCGCGTTTTATACACAGAAATATCATCTATCACCGAGTCTGTGCGAGCGAGATAAACATATTCGAAAATACACGGCGTTAACATCGGAGCAGATGCACATTGCTGCTGATGCAGCTGCCCTGCACTATCAATAAAAATTGCCTCACCAGGCTGCACGTCTTTCACATCTGTAAAGCCTAATGCATTTAACGCCACTGATTCCGAAGCCAGCATATAGTCGGTGCCCTGCTCCGTTTCACGCTTACCATACACTAACGGGCGAATACCATTCGCATCACGAAACCCCAGCATGCCGTGACCTTGAATCATGCAAACCACCGCATAGGCACCACGACAACGCTCATGCACTTTTGCCACAGCCGCAAAAATGTCGGCCGCCTTGGGCTGTTGTTGGCGAAACTCTTGTAACTCATGCGCAAACACGTTGAGCAGGACTTCTGAATCAGATGAGGTATTTAAATGGCGTAAATCTGTGCGGAAAATATTTTCAGCCAATTCTTTCGCATTGGTTAAGTTGCCATTATGCGCTAAGCAAATGCCATACGGTGAATTAACATAAAAAGGCTGGGCTTCAGCAAAGCTCGATGAGCCCGCAGTGGGATAACGCACGTGCCCCAAGCCCATTTTGCCTTTCAAACGCAACATATGCCGAGTGTGAAACACATCACGCACCAGACCATTGCCTTTGCGCAAAAACAATTGACCCTTTTCAGTGGTCATTATGCCCGCAGCATCTTGGCCGCGATGTTGCAATGCCGTTAAGGCATCAAATAATTCTTGATTGACTTCTTTATGAGAATAGAGACCGGCAATGCCACACATAGTTATCCTTGGTGAAGTTTGTTTGGGAGTAAGGCGGTTAAGCGCTCTAAAGCCTGTTTGGATTTAGCGGCACTACCAACCTTAAAATAATTATCTAAATTTTCGGGCACAAAGACTTTTAGCCATTGTGCCACCGGGGAAATCTTGGGAATTAACAGTGAGTGTTTCCAGGCATTGCTCTGTGGTAACGCACTAAATTGCGCTAACATAATCAGCAAGGCAACCAAGATAACACCGCGCAAAAAACCAAACACCAAACCCAGCAAACGGTTAGTGCCAGACAAGCCCGTTTTCACCACAATTTCACATAATAAAAAGTTTAACAAGCCACCAATAATTAAGGTGGCCACAAACAACACTAAAAAACTCAAGCCTAAACGCACATTGTTATTGGCAAGATGTTGCGCAAACAAATCGCTCAACGGCGTAGCAAAACGCGCTGCGACAATAAAAGCTGACAGCCAAATCAACAGTGAAAAAGCTTCTTTTACAAAACCACGTATTAAACTAATAATCACCGATAAAACCAAAATTGCGATAATGGCATTGTCTAACCAAGTAAAAGCCACGGCTTATTTCTCCATCACATAAAATTTAACCATACTGCCTTGCAAGTGTAGCTGACTTTTTAATTTGTCTGCCAAGCTTTGCAAGCGTGATTGATTTAAGAGCGGCCCCACAAATACGTTATAAATTTGCCCGGCTTCGCCCTGGCTAATTTTTTGATAGGCGGGGAATTTATTTTTTTGCAATTGGTCTAGCAATTTTTGGCTGTTGACCTGCTTGTCGAAAACGCCAATTTGCAAACTCCAGGCAAACAATTTATGCGCAGCGGGCAGCTGGGTTATGGGCGCTAAAGTTTGATAAGTTTGCTGTGCCATCATGCTTGGGCGCTCTGGAATACTGCTAACAGCCATAACTGGGCCCTTAGACTCTTGCCATAGCATGGGTAAAAAAATAACCGCCAAAGCAATTATAATAATGGCCCCCAGCAGGCGTTGTTTGTAGAAAGTCATTGCCATAATATATTAACTAAATTGCCTTAGTAACGCGCCCACTAATTGGAAGCTACCAAAGGCAAGTATTCTATCATCATCTGTGGCAATTGCGCTGGCTTTTTTCAAGGCCTGCTCTGCGGTGGAGCACACGGTTAGCGGCATTTTAGCTGCCGCAGCGTAGGACATAGCTTGAGTAACAAAATCGTCTTCACCCGGCATGGCATACACAAACAAATGGGTCAGCAGTGTGGTAAAGGCAGACAGGCTCAACTGCACATCCTTCTCTGCTTTCATGGTAACAATGGCGTAAGTATGGGTGAAAGTCTCTTGCTGGCAAAGGTTGGCAAAGTACGCACAGGCCGCAGGATTATGCGCCGTATCAACCATTAACTGGGGTTTAGTTTGCAAACACTGTTGGCGACCTGGCACCTGTAACTGCTGCAAGCCTAGCTTAATAGCAGCGGCATCCACTTCGCAAAATTGCAACGCTGCCAACGCGGTGGCTGCATTTTGTAACGCGATGTTGACCAACGGCAAATTCTGATAGGTTTGTCCCCAGCCCGTCCAACACCAAGACTCGGCACTAAGCGCATAAGTAAAATCTTTGCCTTGTTGAAAAAATTGACAGACTAACGATTCCTTAGCGAGCCGCACTAAATTTTCTGGAGGGTCTAATTCGCCACAAATTGCTGGCTTGGCAGCACGGAATATGCCCGCTTTTTGCATAGCTATGGCTTCGCGTGTGTTGCCCAAGCAGTGAGTATGATCTAAGGCAATGGTAGTGATGACGCTAATGTCGGGCTCAATACAGTTAGTCACGCATTGCTTCCCCCCCACGCCTACTTCTACTAGCATATAATCCAAGGCCTGTTGCTGGCATAACCAATAATGAACGACGGTTAAAAATTCAAACCAATGGGTCGGCTTGTCGTTATATAAGTCTTGCACGGCCGTAAAAGCTTGCATAAATAGGCGGGCTTCCACGGGTTTGCCATCAAATCGGCAGCGTTCGTTAAGGCTAATTAAATGAGGTGAGGTATAGGTGGCAACGCGATGGCCGGCAGCGCGCAAAATGCTTTCTAAGCACAAGATGGTAGAGCCTTTACCATTGGTTCCAGCCACAGTAATGACCTTAGGTTTTTTATGTAACCCCTTGATATTATTTATTATAGCTTTAAACCTATCGAGTGAGGCTTGAGCAGTGGAATGTTGAAGTAACCAGGCTTGGCATGCGTCTAACGTTAGCATAAACTAGCTCTTTGCACTTACCTTAGGGGTTTTTTGTTGGGTCAGTTTAGCCAGGATTCGGGCAATAACCTGGCGCATATCCCCACGGTGCACTATCATGTCAAGCGCCCCATGCTCAAGTAAAAACTCACTACGTTGGAAGCCTTCTGGCAACACTTGGCGTACCGTTTGCTCAATCACGCGTGGGCCTGCAAAACCAATTAACGCACCGGGTTCGGCGATAATAACATCACCCAGCATAGCCAAGCTAGCAGCCACACCACCCGTGGTAGGGTCGGTTAAAACCGAAATGTAAGGCAAGCCTTGCTCAGATAAGCGGGCCAATGCAGCGCTGGTTTTGGCCATTTGCATCAAAGAAACCAAGGCCTCTTGCATGCGTGCGCCACCAGAGGCTGAAAAGCACACCATCGGTAATTTATGCTTTAAGCAAGTATTCACCGCCTGCACAAAACGCTCACCAACAGCAGCCCCCATGGAGCCCCCTAAAAAGGCAAATTCAAATGCCGCGGCCACTAACTCAATACCCTCTACTCGGCCACGCAGCACAATTAAGGCGTTTTTTTCACCGGTTTTTTTCTGGGCGGCACTAATGCGGTCTTTGTATTTTTTGGTATCTTTAAATTTGAGGATATCGACCGATTCAATATTAGCGCCAATTTCTTCGGTGCTATTAGCATCAAACAACGCATTCAAACGCTTTCGCGCATTCATTCGCATGTGGTGTTGGCATTTGAGGCAAACAAAAAGGTTACGTTCAAGCTCAGCCTGGTACAGCATCGCCTCACATTTGGGGCATTTGCTCCAAACGCCTTCAGGCACACCAGACTTCGTCTCGGCGTTGCTTACTTTGGGGATAATTTTGTCTAACCAGCTCATGGACGTTAGTATACCGGAAAATCACTGCAGCGCGTTAGCTTCTTTCAAAAAAGAAGCACAACGGGCGGATCCAAGAGTGGTCGTGTAAAGCTGCTAGAAAAGCTCGCGTTAATCAGGCAGCAAAGTCTCATAAACATCCACACAGATTTTATCTCGGGCTGGATCGTTACTTTTAACCTTTTTTATTCTTATTAGTCACTTTTTTGGTGCGTGGGGTATAGCCTTTTTTACGACGGCCCCAGCCAAATAAATACATAATGGGGCCAGACAACGTAAAGATTAAGAAACCAAAGAACAAGACAATCGGTGGATTAATAGCGATAGCCACACACAACAAAACGAACATGAGAATCATCACAAATGGTACACGACCTTTAAAATCAATTTCTTTAAAGCTGTAATACGGCACGTTACTCACCTGAAGAATCGCCAATAAAGCAGTCACCACGGCAACAGCCACACTAATATGAGAACCCACAATAGCAAAATTATTGTGTCCAGCCCAAATCATGCCAGCAATCACAGCGGCAGCAGCAGGACAAGGTAAGCCTTGAAAGTATTCTTTAGACACTTTACCCACTTGGGTGTTAAATCGCGCTAGACGCAGTGCGGATGCGGCAACGTACATAAAAGCGACTAACCACCCGATTTTATTCAGTGCAAATAAACCCCAGCTATAGGCCAAGAGCGCCGGCGCAATGCCAAAAGTCACCATGTCTGACAAGCTATCAAACTCAGCACCAAATTCACTCGAAGTATTGGTCATGCGGGCAACACGCCCATCAAGGCCATCAAAAATCATAGCAATAAAGATAGCCATGGCACTTTGCGCAAATTGGCCGCGCATGCCCATCACCACAGCATAAAAGCCAAAAAACAGCCCTAAAGTGGTACAAAGGTTAGGTAATAAATAGATGCCTTTACGGCGAATTCTGCTTCTAGAGTCTTTACGTTGCATAGTTTTATATAGTTATATTATTCAAAGTCCATAGTATACCATATTTAACAGGCTGCACGACACACTAAAGCATATGAAACAGAGCAAGCTCATTTAAAGCTTTTATTGTTCGCTATATTTTTTTTGTTTGTCATCAAGCAAGCTGCTGACACGTAAAAAATTATATGAATTCCCAAAGCGAACTATAAAATGAGTTTCAGCGCTAGCGGCATAAAGCCCTGTCAACTCCTCCATCATAATGCCTCTGCAATCATATAATGCTTGAATTTTTTACATACATTGGTATAGTCGGCCTCATTAAATACCTTAACATCAATAGCTTAGCCCGCTAATGAGCTAACATGAGACGCTAACATGAAAATTGTTATCACCGGCACCACCGCCGAAGGCCGTACTTTTCGCCCCAGTGATTGGGCAGAGCGTATGTGTGGCGCCTTATCTAACTTTCGCAATCGCCGCATTAATTATGACCCACGCTTATTGCCCGTGTCGCTTAACGGCGTCAAGTGTTTAATTATGGACCCTAGTTTACGTGAGGACCATGTCAGCTTGTATCGCAGTATTTTAGACTTTGCAGAAACAAATCATTTAGTCGTTGAGCATCGCCAAGTGGTAGACAAAAACAACGCTAGCGAGGCAGAGCCTAAAGAGTTAGCCGTGGTAGAATGCAAAACCGATGAAAAAAGCGGCCAAGTCATTTGCGCCACCACCACAGCATCTGATTTACTCGTTGTACCGAATATTGACTCTGAAAATGAGAGTGAGTTAACAGCCACAGATGAGATAATCCCCAATAGTGACGTTGAATAAAGCTTACTATAATAACTTATACCCTGTGCAATTAAGGAAACTAATGATGAATGACCTTCCCATTGACATAAACCTGCTACCTTTTAACGACGCGTTAGAAATTTACGACAAGATGCGTCAAGCTTATTTGGATGACGACAAAAAAATGCTCAGCCAATTGCAAAAGAAATACCCTAGCTTGTTTGAAGAAGAAACAGCCTCAATGCTGCGTAGCACGGTTGAAATATTAGGTAAAATGAAGCATACAGGTGATGGTCCCAAATTTACCATTCACTAATAATATCGCCCTACCCTCGATTTTTTATTTCAAAAAACTTTCCACAACAACTGGCAACACGGTCACTAATAATAATACTGCCATTGAAACATTAAAAAATCGATAGTGCCTATCATGCTGTAGATAGCGCGAAATCATTTTACCCGCCAACGTCCATAGTGACGCACAAGGAATAAAAATTAACGCGTTAATCAGCAACACACTGCACATTTGCCAGCCATAGTGCTCGGCAGAGGTTAAATACAAACCCACCAACACAATGGCCTGCGTCCAAACTTTGGGATTAACACATTGTAAAATAAGCATTGGCCAGTAACCCAGGGCTGTTGCTGACGTTTGTTGATTCGACGGTTTAGCCATGGCTATTTTATAGGCCAGGTATAACAAGTACATTAAAGAAATAATCCGTAAACTATCACGCACGAGCGGATGATGTAAAATCAATTCGCCGCTATAGATAATCAAGAACATCACCAAAATCAATCCTGTCATGGCGCCGGCCAATAAAGGCAGAGTTTTTTTAAATCCATGTAATGCGCTGTAGCTAGCGAACATAATATTGTTGGGCCCGGGGGTGATAGCCATGATAGCAATATAAGCGGCAAGACTGAGATACCATTGCAGTGGCATAGTTAACTCCATAAATTTATATTTTTCGCTACGGGTATTTCTCCGTAGCGAATGAAATTAATGCGTTCCGCGCTTCTTAGCTAAATAAGTATAAATTGTTGGCACCACAAACAAGGTGAAACACGTGCCAATTAACATGCCAAAGAAAATAACTAAAGCAATATCGCGTTGACTATTTGCCATTCCTTTTACCGCAAAAATTAACGGCAGCACGCCAAATGTCATGGCCGCGGTGGTCATCAATATCGGCCGCAAACGAATAGAAGCTGCTTTAACTACCGCATCTTTTACCGACAAACCATCTTGCTCTTGTAACTGATTGGCGAATTGCACAATCAAAATTCCGTGCTTACTAATCAAACCAATTAAGGTTAAGAAACCAATTTGAGTAAATAAATTGATCGTACCAAAACCCATATTCAAGGGGATTAGCGCACCAAACAGCGACATCGGCACCGACATCATCACAATAATCGGATCACGAAAGCTTTCGAACTGCGCCGCCAAAACTAAGAAAATAATAATCAAGGCAAAGCTAAAAGTAATCAGCATTCGGTTACCCTCTTGCTGCATCTGCCGGGCTTGTCCACCCACGTTATATGACATGCCTGCTGGCATAATTTTCTTGGCCGTGGTGGTCATGTAAGCCAACCCATCTGACAAGCTATAACCATCGGCCATGGTGGCATTCACAAAGGTGGAATTTAAGCGTTGGAATTGACGCAGTGTTGTTGCCTTGACCACTTTTTTCATGGTAATAAAGTTTGCCAGCGGCACCATTTGCCCCGCATCGGTCACAACATTGATGGTCTTAATAACATCCGGGCTCATGCGCGCATCTTTCAAGGCTTGGGGTATCACTTGATAGTTTTGCCCTGCTAAACGGAAATAATTAATATGTCCGCCACCGAGCATGCCATTTAACGCGGTAATAATTTGTAAACTTGTGATGCCCATTTGCGCGGCTTTGCTGCGATTAATATAAACATCCCATAACGGCGTATCGAGCTTCATTTGAATATCCACATGTTTAAACATGTGGCTGGCTTTGGCACGCTGCAAAAGTTCATCACTCACTTGAAACAGGAGTTCAGGATCCGGATTAGGCGTGGTTAACGCAAACTGTAAGGCAAAACCTAAGCCACCACCAGGCAGCGTTGGCAAGTCTTGCAGATAACTGGTTAGGCCAGGAATATTTTGCAGCTTAGCACTCACTTCATCTTCAATACTGCCAGCACTGCGTTTACGTTCGTCACGCGGCTTTAACAAAATAGTAAAAGAACCACTATTGCGATAAGTAAACACCGAGGTGCTTTCTGCTTCTGGAATACCTTTTACAATATCTTGAATTTGCTTCATATATTTATCGGTAAAATCAATCGTGGCGTAACTTGGCGCACTGGCTTGCCCAAAAATCACACCTTGATCTTCTGTGGGTGCTAATTCTGAAGCGGTAGTCATATATAGTAGGAAACAGCTAGCAATAATACAAACCGCAACAAACACAATCACCGGCCGTGCATCTAAGGTTCTTGATAATAAATTTTGATAACGGTTACGTATGCCATTAAAAAACGAATCGACACGCTTCACAAAGGGGCGTTCTAATTGTTCCAAGCTTAAAATACGTGAACACATCATCGGTGATAACGTTAACGATATTACGCCCGACACTAACACTGCACCGGCCAGCGTATAAGCAAACTCACTAAACAACACGCCGGTCAAACCGCCGGCCAAACCCACCGGCAAAAACACGGCCATTAAAGTAATGGTCATCGTGATCACTGGCGTAGCAATTTCGCGCGCGCCATTTAAGGCTGCTTTCATGGGTGGCACGCCATTCTCTAAATGACGGGTAATATTTTCAGACACCACAATCGCGTCATCAACCACCAAGCCAATGGCTAAGACTAAAGCTAATAACGTTAACACGTTAAAAGAAAAATTCAGCGCCATCATGATGGCACACACACCAATCAATGACAGTGGGATAGTAATAGCCGGTACCAACACCGCACGCAGCGAACCTAAGCTTAAAAAGATAATTAAAATAACAATCAGCGCGGCTTCAACAATCGTTTCCATCACGGTGCTAACTGAAGCACTAATAAAACGGCTTTGATCATAAACAATTTGCGCATGCATGCTGGCGGGCAAGCTGCTGGTAATTTCTGGTAAGACTTTATAGATGCCTTTGGCCACTGTTAACGGATTGGCACCCGCTTTAGTGGTAATGCGCACCACCACAGCCGGCTTGCCATTGGCCAATACCGAATTGTTATAGCTGGTGGCACCTAATTGCGCGTAGCCGATATCTTTAATTCGCACCAACGTTTTGCCATCAGCGCCTTTTTTCACCACCACATTATTAAAGCCATCAACCGAGGTTAACCCCGTTTCAGCCTCAATATAAAACAAGGTATCTTTGCCTTCCACATAACCTGCCCCGCCCACAACATTGTTGCTGGTTAAAGCTAATTGCACTTCGGGCACGGTGACGCTTTTCGCCGCCATTAGCACAGGGTCTAACCAAACACGCATGGCATAGGTTCGGCTGCCAGAAGCGCCCGCCCCAGCAACACCTTGCACGGCTTGTAAACGTTTGGAAACCACTTGGCTCACATAAGCACTAATTTGCTCCGTGGTCATTTTATCGCTGTAAAAAGCAATATACATTAAGCCGCCATTACTGTCGGCATTCGCTTTTTGCACTATAGGGTTTTGAAAACTGGCATCGGTGGGTAAATTAGATTTAGTTTGTTGAACTTTCGTGGTCACTTCAGTAATAACTTGGTTCACATCCGTACCTGGCAACAAATGCAGCGAGACCACGCTGGTGCCACTTGCGCTATAAGAAGAAATATAATCAACGCCATCTACACTAGCGACTGCATTTTGAATGTAATCGGTCACCATACTTTGCATAGCTTGCGCAGTGGTACCTGGGAAGGTGCTGGTGACATTGATGTTAGATAAATTAACTTCAGGAAATTCACGCAACGGCAGCTTATTAAGTGCCATTAAGCCCACCACTGCAATTAAGAGGCTAATGACACTGGCGAGTACCGGACGCTTAATGAATATATCTGTGAAACGCATTACGCTTTACCTTGAGCTGCTGTATCAGATTTAGCATCGGTTGATTTTGAATCAGCACTCGCCGGATTGTTACCAGAAATTTTTTGCTCAACCGCCGCTTGTTTTTGCGCAGCCAACTCGTCTTTGGTAATAACCGCTGAACCATTTTGTAACTTGTTGCCCCCCACGGAAACAATTGTTTCCCCGTCAGAAATACCGCGCGTAATCGCAATTTCGGCGCCACGTTGCTCACCTAAACTAATATAACGTTGCACAGCTTTATGATTTTGCACCACAAACACCGTGTCACCAAACGGTGAATATTGAATCGACATTTGCGGCACAGTTAACACATTACTCTTCATGGGAATAACCACTTTGACATTAGCATACATACCGGGGACCAATAATTTATTTTTATTAGGCACTTCAGCGCGAATGCCTAACGTGCGGGTATCGCTACTGAGCGTTGAGTTTAACGCAGTAATTTTACCGCTAAAGGTTTGCCCAGGATAAGCAGAGGTTGTCACTAACACTTGGTTACCGACTTGAATTTTTCGCAAATACACCTCGGGTAAAGAAAAATCGACCAACATAGGATCCACCGATTGTAAGCTCACTATATTATCGGCCGGCTGTACATATTGGCCAATATTAATTTGGCGTATACCTAAGCGCCCAGTAAACGGTGCGCTAATGGTGGTTTGTTGCAAGTTAGCCGCATCTTCGTCCATGGCGCCTTTGGCTTCATCCATGGCCGCCTTGTCACTTTCTAACGTTTGTAACGCGATGGCATGGCGTTGATAAAGTGCTTCATCGCGCTTGTAGGTTGACACCGCAATGTCATGCTTGGCTTTACTTTGCGCTGCGGTTGCGGCCAACACACTCGCATTTAGCTGAATGAGTTTAGTGCCTTTATCCACAAAATCGCCTGATTTAAAATCAATACTTTGCACCACACCGGCCACTTGCGTGGTCACATAAATGCCTTGTTGCGCCACAAAAGAGCCAATGGCGTCAATTTGTGGATGCCATACTTGGCTTTTCACACTCGCTGTTTCCACCACAATAGGTTTATTTCCCACCGCCGCACTGGCTTTGGCTGCCAAATGACTGCGCACTTGGTGCCAGGCATATAGACCACCCAAAATAAGCATGAGAATAATAACAATAATAGAGGCTGATTTGCGATGTTGGCGCATAAAGCTAACTTTCCTTAATCTTTGTTGAAATGTTGCTCGTAAAAGCTAACGCGGCGACGTAAATCTTGCACTTCTTCGAGTAAATCCATGGCCAGGCCCAAGCCGTCTAAATCAATGCGTAAATCTTGTTGCAAGCGAGTAGCCACGCGAGTGCGCTTTAACGTGTATGCGGTAAATTCCCAGCTGGCTGGCTTGCGCCCTTTGGCTGGCTCAATAATCCCGTATTCAACCAATTCAACAATCACTTCTGCAGGGCTGCCCACAGCGCGACAAATATCTAGCAAGCTCAAAGCTTGCTCGTCAACCAAAATGGCTTTAAGCGTTTTCACTGGCTTTTTAACGGCCATTATGCCGCCTGTTTGCGCGGAGCAAATTCAGGAAAGGCATTGGCAAAGCTTTCATAAGCCGCTTTTTGCACTTCAGTTTCAGCCTCAGGGGCCACCATATCTAACACAACGTAAAAATCTCCGGCCACTTTTGCGGGTAAGCCTTTACCTTTAAGGCGCATTTTCTTGCCTGCAGCAGAGCCGGCAGGAATTTTTAAATCTACTTTGCCTTCCACTAACGGCACGGTTAACTTATCACCCAAAGCCGCTTCCCATGGTGCGAGGGCTAAACGGTAATAAACGTCTTTACCTTCAACGGTGTAAAGCTTGTGCGCTTCAAATTCGACTTCGAGATATAAATCTCCATTAGGCCCACCACCTTGACCAACATCACCTTGGCCAGATAAACGAATTTGCTGCCCTGCCGTCACGCCCTTGGGAATTTTGACATTCAAGGTTTTTATTTTCTGCGTCACGCGGCCGTTGGCACCGGTCTCGGGCACCTGCAAGCGCAAACTACGCGTGGTGCCTTTAAAGGCGTCTTCAAGGCTAACTTTTACTTTACTATGCATATCTTCTCCACGGGCTTGATGACTACGACGACGACCACCAGCTTGGTGAAACCCGCCACCACCGCCGAACATGTCTGAAAAGAAATCACTGAAACCGTCAGTATTGGCGCCAGTGAAGCCCCCTGCTCCAAAACCAGAGCGCCCGGCACCCGGATGACCGCCGCTGGAATAGCCCCCTTGCTGAGCTTGCTTCCAGTTTTCGCCATATTGGTCATAAAATTTACGCTTTTCGGGATCTTTAAGCACTTCATAGGCTTCTTTAACCTGCTTAAATTTCTCTTCCGCATTGGGTTCTTTACTAACATCGGGGTGATATTTACGTGCCAATTTTCGAAAAGATTTTTTCAAATCGGCATCGGTGACGCTTTTACCCACGCCCAGGAGTTTATAATAGTCTTGAAAATCCATATTTACCTTGAAAATCAATGTGATAATTGAGAGGTAGTATACCGTATTAACGCGTGCTAATTCCAGCGTTAATACGGCTTAAACCGGCTCAATTCATAGGGCGTCAAAGAAACAAGACAAAGAGACTGAGTTAGCTCTTTGCAAACCTCGTAGAATGCAAATTGCAAGGCTAAAGTAATATCAGCAATTGCACTGAGGAGAACCGTTGGGATAAAACCGGATATGTCTACATGAGACTGAAACTAACCTTAAGAATTAAATTCATTTCCTCGATTTTCTATTGTCTCAATGCCAGGTCAACGATATTGAAATAAAGATACAGGATTAATGTTTGCTTAATAAAAATGGTATAAAATTGAACGCATCAACAATAAAGAGTCGTTCATGTCATATCACGGAAATTTTCATTATTTCTTGGCTGAGTATACAAAAAGCTCTAATTGGCGCGAGCTCTATCAGGTGGTACAAAATTTTGATTTTTATAACGACGGCTGGGATAATCCGCTAGAGCAGCAAGACGTCATTTCGGATCTGACGCGCTGTATGTCGCTTGCTGCTCAAGCAGAGCAATGGAAGCTCTGCTCTGAACTTATAAATCTTAAAGCGGTATGTGCGATGTACGGCAACATCTCTATTAATAGTCATATGTGTGAGAGGGCAGCCTGTGATTATTTTATTGATAAAGATCAAATTGAGCTAATCATTAAAATAGTAGAATCTGAAACGGGCCTTTGCTATATACCCGTACTCATCAAAAAGGCTGCCGAACAGGGTAAACTTGAGTTAATAAAAGTGCTCTTTAAAAAAGCTGTTGACTCTTCCAAAGGCAAAGAGGCTAGTTTAGCCTTTAACTTAGAATCGGCATTTGTTTGTGCAGTAGAAAGAAAGCACTGGGCAACAGTACAATTTTTCATACAGCAAGACAATTTTCCTAAAGGTTCACGCATCCAAGAGCCTATCCTATCCACTACATTGGCAGGACTCGCCTATTCTGAGTATTGGGAAGAATGCAATAAATTAATCGAGCTGTGTAATGCAACCAAAATTAACAACTGCTATGCTAAATCAGATGTTCACATCATGGCGAAATCTGCTGAAGGTTGGCTTGTTGCCCATAACGCAATGCTGCAATTTTGTCTTCATGAACAACATGAGCTCATTAGCAAAACTTTACAAAATTATAATTTATCCACATTAATAAACGGCAAGACCTTACTGCAGTATTTATGTGAAAAAGAATTGACACTAACATTAAAACATATTGTGCAAACACATCAGCCAACTCCAGGTGATCCGGAAAATTTTGGTGTAGCGTTACTCTATTATGCCAAACAAAAAAACAAAGAACTTTGTGCCTATTTAGTAAAAAACCAATTGGTTGCAGTAGATTGGTGCAACTTTAATTCAGATGAGCGTCAATTCTACGCGATTGATTATTTTAAGGCTTATGGATGGCAGGATCTGATATCCACTGTTAGAGCGATCATGGCGTCGAGGCATGGTGTGCAGCCGAGCACACATGCTGATAATCATGTTGAAAAAACAGCTGAGCCAGCTAGAGAACAAGCATCGGAGCCTTTTACGGCACCGCTTTATTTAAGGATAGCGCCCTCATCGCAATTGCCGTTGCAAGATGTCAAGGCGCCAAAACTATATTTAGTCTTATTGAGCCTGATCGATGTTGTTTCGCCTTATTATATGCGTAAGTATAAATCAGACAAATTAGAAACATTAAGAGAGCTCTTGGTTGCCTTGCAAGAATCTGATACGGAGATTTCCTATGAAAAACAGGTTGGGGATTTTTTTGTCTATACGTTAGAATTTATAGATTGTATCCGTGATTCATATTTCATAACACTAAAATCTATTTTCACTGCTCATCGAGCCTTATTATTTCTTAACAATATATTTCGCGCCACACTTCATAAGTTGCATCCCCACAGTTACAAAGACATTGACCAATGTAGTACTACATGGATTCATAAAAATAAACGCAGGATAGAAAGTGAAGTAGTGCCTAACTTCGTAGGTTCAGACAAAAAATCAAGCCACTTACATATTTTTCCGTTACAAAAGCCAGAAACAAATAAAAAATATTACACGCTCATCAACATTCTGTTGTACATCGAAAAGCAAAAGCTTTTAATAACTGATAAAATAAAGTTTACTAGATTAAAGGAGGCGTTAATTACACAGCAATTATTTTCGAGTGATATTCCACAAAAAAAACAAGAGATGTACATTATAGAAAAATCTTTTGTTCTGCTCGATTGCATTAACGGTTCAATTCACAACACGCTGAGTTCTTACTTATATAATTCCTATCTAGTAACATTAATTGATACTATATTTGAACCAATTCTTCGGGCGCAAGCTCCAAATAATGATAAAGCATTTTCTCATTGTCGTTGTTTCTGGTTAAGCGTGAATAAAGAAAAAATAATACAGCAAGCGAGAAGTCAGTTATTAGGTTCTACTTCGGCATCAACTTCCTTGCAACAAGTCCCAAGCGCTCCTAGCTCTGAACTTCGAAATGTGAAAAAGCACTGGATTCTGATTGATCTAATTAGCGTTACTCCGAGAGTAGTTATTCAGGAAAAACAAAGAGCAAGATTACAAGAGATAAGAGAAGAATTAATTGGGCGACAAGCCTCTAAGGAAGCAGTGACTTACAGACAACAGGCTAATGAGATTATTGAATATATGTTAGCTATCATTAGCTGTTTGAAAAAATCGTCCCGTGAACTTCAACATATTTATGTAAAACATAGTGCCACTCTAATACTTAATTCGTTATTTCGCTCAAGTTTAAAAGACCCTAGCATCTATACAGGCTTTAATTCTGCTTTTTTTGAGGTGGAGTTATCAAGCTTGCAAGGTCAGAAAAATAAAATATTAGCCATTGCTCAGAATGCTTCACTCGAGGAGCAAGAAAGACGTTCGCGTGTATTACAATACACTGATTTTATTGCAGGCGAGGAAAGCTGTGATTTAGCAAGTTATACTTTGTTTCCACTGAGCATGCGACAGCATTTTGATGCTTCAAAATTATTAATGTTACTTAACCATTCACGTTGTGGCGTGAATTGCCCTAAAAATAAAGCTTATTTCAACAATGCTTCGGCTTGTTTGATTGTTAATCAAAGCTTACAGTTTGCATCTTTAACATCAACAATAAGTAGGCTCAAGCGTAGCCCAGTTGCAACAATTCCTGTTGAATTAAAACTTCACTTTAATGGTTTACATTTGTTCGCGGATAAATCCAACTCATTGCTACGTATGCAAAATTATATATTATATTTAGAGACTATTGTGAAACGTTTAAGTGTGAATGGGGGTTCAATATTAGGCGATTATAGACCTAACGCAAACCACGACACCTCATTATTCCCAGGGTTTATCAATCCAGAAGGAAAGCAAATGTTATTTTTATGGCATGGCACATCTCCATCCAATGTACAAAACATTAGTGAATCCAATTTTTTATTAAGTAAAAGTAAGCATCAACTGTATGGCCCTGGCACTTATTATACGCCTCAAGTATGCAAAGCATTACAATATACAGATAATGATAATCCCTGTTTACTGCTTAGCGCCGTATTTATTGAAAGAGCTTATTACCCAAAAGGTGCGGGAGGTATTCCTCCCGCACAGTCCGAACACTATGATACCGTCATAGCGGTTCCTGCCTATAGTAACAGTGGAAAACAAACGCACTGGGA
>JAWUVP010000025.1:0-7031 GCA_034112285.1 Gammaproteobacteria bacterium | reverse complement strand
CCATAAAATAATGTCACCTTCAAAATGCTTCCATTTGAATGCATTATGTTCATCTTTAAAGCGTTTAATTTTGATCATCCCTGAGTTCTCCTGAATAAAAGTACGATCATAGCTAGGTATACTTTTTTTGCAACAGTGCCGCAGTGACTGCTTCCAGTGTTTCATGCGGGAATTTTCGGTTATGGGCTTGTGCTCTGGGGGTAATGGCTGCACCTGTGGTCAGTATTTTTTCTCGCAAGTAGCAATGTTGCTCATAAAGGCGTTGGCGTAACGGCGTGCCACGTAATGGGCCGCCGAAAAGGGTTGAGTCGTTAGCGTCAGGCTTTTTCTTTTTTATGGGCTTGGGGGCCGTATCTAAACCGCTCGTTTCGCTTTGGTTTTCTTTAATTTGTTTTTTTTCTTCGACGATGCGATACAGCTCTGTATAATCGTCCCAATATTGCTTCATGATGGTATCAATATTCTTGAGGGCGGGGTCGAGAAACAGGGAGGGCTTAGGCGGTGGTATAATGTTAGTTTCTGGCATTTGAGGATTTATCATTGTCGTTCCTCGTGCTATAATAGGTTAAATAATGCTCAATTTTGATTATTTTAGTGCGACGATAATATTTTCTCAATGGCTGGGAGGCTAGGGATTGCCTGGGGTTTTAAATCGGTGCTTCAGCGCTGTCTATCAACTTAACGAATCAGATACCATCGTATTCCCACAAATGCAGGAGAAGTATAGTAATTGTTATGCAAGTTTATTTATATTAGATAAAACACAATGTAATTCCACAGAACATTATATGCAGTATCAAAAATTAGATATCGTTGCTAAGCAAAGCTTGTTAATGCAGAATAACACCACATTAGGTAATTTGCGTTCAGCTATGTTGTGCGCTGCTGATATTGCTGTAGAATTATCACGTGAGCGGCATTTCTCAAAAGGTCCATCACTAAAAAATTTGTTACCTGAAGCATGGCATGAAGGAATTAAAAGATACGTATTATTAAAAGAAAATTTTGCTAAGTTTACTCAAGACATTATGGCAAAGTGGATTTTACTTCATTCAGAAGATAAAATAATTATTGGGCTTGCGACTAATCCAGCTAATTTTCATTGGAGTATTGCCAAAAGAAAAGGCCTGTTTGGTTTAAACTGGGCGGGGGAAATTTCAATGGATGTACGGCAATTAATGCAGAACGTGAAACTATAGAGAAAAGAGGAAATATATATGAATGACTTAATACAAAATAATATTGTAGCAGATAATGCGTTTGGTTTTGAACCCGAAATCGAAGTTAATTATAAATGGGAGATTGTTGAACGCTTTCAAAAAGCTGGGGTTACTCACCTGAGTTTATCAATTGCAACCGATATGACATCTCTTGAAAATACCATGCATTATTTAGCTGGTGTACGCGAACATATTATTAATAACAAAAATTTTATTTTAGTTAACTCTGTTGATGATATTCATCGTGCTAAAAACGAAAACAAATTAGCTTTAAGCTTTATGTTTCAAGGGATGAATCCGCTTGAAAAGAATATAGAGTTAATACCGGTTTTTGCTCGCTTGGGCGTGCGTAGTATGATTATTGCTTATAATATTAATAATGCATATGGAGGTGGTTGCATCGAAACATTAAATACTGGTTTAACTAGATTAGGTAAAAAAGCAGTAATCGCTATGAACGACAGTGGGATATTGATTGATTTAGCGCATACAGGCTATCAAACCAGTCTTGACACAATGGCATCAAGTGCTAAACCGGTTGTTTTTTCGCACTCTAATGTTGATGCAATTCATTCACATTCACGTAATCTTAAAGATGATCAAATTAAAGAATGTGCCCAAACAGGAGGTTTCATTGGCATTAATGGTAATGGTCCTTTATTAGGTGATGCAACAGCACCCGTTGATAAATTCATCGATCATATTGCCTATATATGTGATTTAGTTGGTGATGACTATGTGGGACTCGGAACAGATTATATTTATTTCCCTGAAATTTTCGATGAATTTATGAAAAAAAATTCTGTGGTCTATCCAGTTGATTATGGCGTTGGAAAGGCAGCTAGCTTTGTTTCACGCGGTCCGGAAACTCTTGATGAGTTAGTAAACCGAATGGAGCAAAGGGGTTTTTCTCATGAATCTATTATTAAAGTGCTTGGCGCAAATTATATGCGTGTTATAAAACAAGTGTGGAAGAACAATGAACTTAATTGAACTCCAATAGGTTTTGTCAAAATTGAGGCCACCACCTGATAAATCAAGCCTATATTTATAGTGTTAAGTGATTAGTTGAACAACCTGATTAAATTCATGAAATTTAGACGCAAGTAAGCTGCGTCGTTGGGTGCGGATTTTACCTTTCATTTTAAAATGTTGCCGGAACTCTTCGAATACCGTACACAACACTAACGCACTGAACAGATTTTTAAAGCCACGCATATTCCGATACCAATCTTTGATACCCCGATGATATTACTCAAGACGGTTATTCATGAATTTATTATCACGGATATTCACAGCTCCATGAAAAGTATGATGAATGCCGTTCGCTAATGCACGCTCTTTATCAGCGATTATTTGATCTGGCAACACACAGGTGGTATCAAAGCACTGCTGGAAGAAAGCGTTTGCTGTTTCATCATCCCGGGCGTTACTCAAGTAAACATCGACCAAGCTGCTTTCTTTATCAATGAAGCGATATAAATAACACCAGCGGCCCTCTACCTTTATATAGGTAGGATCGGCATGCCACTTCTTGCCGGCTTGCCCAACACGACGAGCACGGAACTGCAAGGCAAGTTCAATGCCGACAACTTGCGCCCAATTCCGAACCGTTTGATGACAAAGTTTGAAACCACGCATCGCCATCAACTTCACCACATCATCTAAGCTGGTTTTAAACTTGTAATAATAGCGCACGGCTAAAATGACTACGTCCGTTGGATATTCAAAATAATTGAAAACCGTTCCTGTGCGTTCATTAAATTGGCGGCCACAATGGCCACATCGATATTCTTGGTAACCTAAATCAGTGCTATTTTGACGGCAATAGGTGTTCTTTGATTCACAGTGTGGGCAATTCATTACGCAGCTTCTAATTTATTCATTGGAGATGATGATCTTAAGTTGTTTTGGTGCTTCTCGATAGGCTTTTGCGGACTCAATTTTGACAAAACCCTACGGCGACATATCCGGCAAAATAAGGCCTTTTTTTCGCTAATCAATTGATAATCAATAGATTTTATCTAGATTAAAGCGGCTATCGTTAGCAGAAATTCACTATTTCGCTGGATATGTCGCCATAGCCCATACCGGAGATTTTAACTTGTGAATAAACCGGACATTACGACTTTGCTCCTGCAGTAATAGTATTCCCAGTTGACTTTTTTATCTTGTGTGCGATTATGCGTCAACTATGATAATCAATTCTACAGCATGATAAATACTCAATACGCAAAAGATCGCCGCCGTTTTGTAATTCGGATGTTTTTATTTATTTGTTTATTATTAGTTTTAATTGATATGCCGCTAACGATCTATATTGATGGTGATTATACCAACGATTTAGAGCAACGTGATATTACTAACACGACAAATATAATGTATTTCTTCTTGGAAAAACCCAAATTAGCTAAATTCCAGCATGAGAACATCTTGCGAGCGATTGAAAATGAACGTTTAAGTTTATCCTTTTCAAATAAACCACTTTATTTAGATCAGATTAAATATTTGTTTTGTAAGCCTGGCACTATCTGTCACGTATCTCACTATAAGATTCATTCAAGTTTAGAAGAGCTTCACATTGGGGTGCCACATCCATTCTTGAAATTTTCGTACTATGTGGCGCCATCGAAAGTATGGTTGAACTTTCATTTTATGAAACGCAGTTATCCTGTGATAGCAGTTTTGCTGGTGATGCTTGAATTGGCAATAGTGTTTGTTTCAATTACCTATCTGATATCTGTTTATCGATTTACCAGGCCATGGGAAAAAATACGTGCCTTATCTGAAAATTTAGGTCTAACAATGAGCCGGAAATCAATTCCATTTTTTGGCCCAACTATCATTAAAGAATCTGTTGTACTAATGGAGGCGATGGCTTCTAAAATTGATCTACTTATTCAAGAGCGTGTTAAAACTATTGCCTCTTTATCGCATGATATTAGAACCCCTTTAACGCGAGCTCAATTTTATTTGCACGAAATTGAAGATAAGGAATTAGCCGGTCATTTGCAAAAACAATGTGATGAAATACAGTTTTATCTCAACGAGACTTTGAGTTACGCTAAGCAGGATTATCAGGATGAGCCAAAACGAAACCTGGAAATCATTTCGTTGATTGATACAATCTGTCATGAAATGCAAGCGACAAAACAGCCGGTTGTTTTTCATAGTGAAGCCCCACGATTTGCAATTTTTGGGCAACGAGTTGGTTTAATGCGTGCTATTAGCAATTTAATTACTAATGGTGTGAAATATGGAAAATCAGTTGATGTTTATGTCAAAGAAGAACTTGGTGGTATAAAATTAACCATTGATGACCATGGCCCTGGCCTGCCAGAAAAAATGTTAAAAAAGGTTTTTGAGCCTTTTTATCGCTATTATAAGGATAAGGAGGCTAAATCAAGCGGTACTGGTTTAGGATTATCAATTGCTAAAACAATTGTTGAAAATAATAATGGTACAATTAGCTTACAAAATATTTTACCACAAGGTTTGCGCGTTATTGTTTACCTTTGGAACAATACAGAAAGAGAATAAAATAAATGCTGAATCAAATTAAACGTCGGGCAAACTATCCAATGGTGGTGTTAATTATAGCTTTCGTCAATATCCTGTGGGGATTTGAAGTGATTGGTATAACACCTCAAATCAAGACGTATGTCGATTTGGTTGGGTTTTCAAAATATTCCAATGACCTGCAAGTTTTCAATCATATGGATATCATACAGACAACCTCTTTTTATGCGGGTATTGCCGGAATGTTACTCGGTGGTTATTTGGCCGACCGTGTAGGTCGTCGCCTTACCTTGCAGTTATCAAATGGTTTGTTTTTTTTAACTGTTTGTTTATTTTTATTCACATACACTATTAAACTCGATATTATTTCTTTATCGCTTATGAAAATGGCGGCGAGCAGTATTATTATTACTTCGGTATGTCTGCTGGCTGAACTATCGCCTACCAATGTTCGTGGGAAATCAATCGGCATGGTTAAATTATTCGGTGCAGCAGGCATTATGATTTCATATGCATGCAACTATTTTATTCCCTATTTTTTCAAAGACCTTGTTGCATTGCGTTATTTTATTTTACTATTAGTTAGTGGTTCGAGCTGTGTGTTGCTCTTTTTTGTTCCTGAATCACCACGTTGGTTGGTACAAGTAAAAAATGATAAACCTAAAGCCCAGGCTGTACTAGAAACCGTGTTTAAAACAACCGCGGCAGAAAATCCAGAGCAACAATTGATTTTATCACAGACAGCTTCGCCCTGGCGGTTTTCCTTGGCGTTAATAAGGCCACCAATTCTACGAACCTCTATTCTTGTTTGTGTAGCCACCTTCTTAGTGATGGCCACGGGCATTGGTGGTTTAATAAGTCGGGCCCCCGATTTGTTTCACGCAGCTGGTATTCACGGCCAAGAGCGTTTATTGTTTCTTAGTTTGTTATTGATATTAACCTTTGTGGCTGGTGTGTTTATTAGTCTTTTCTTAATTGATAGAATTGGTCCGCGCAAGTTAATAATGCTGGGCTTGGGGTCAATGGTAGTAACCTATTTGGTTTTAAGTATGGCCAGTAACTTATCGCTAGGAAATTTATTAGAATATCTTGTGTTGCTAACTCGTCCTTTTATCTTTATCTTCTTTTACGCGTTAGGATGCTCGGTCGTGGTGACGTTGATTTTAACGCTGTATTTCCCGACAGCATTACGTGGTCGAGCAATTGCTATGTCTTCTGTGATAGTAATTGTGATGTATGTGCTGTCAACCAGATTTTTTGCCATGATTGAAGAAAGCTTAGGCCTAAATGGTGTTTACTGGATTTCTACTCTAATGGGGTTGTTGCTATTGATCTTGTGCTCGGAAATATTACCGGACAGAAAAAGCGTTGTGCTTGAAGATTTAAAATTAAGTTGAGGAGATTATATTTATGGAAAAGTTAAATGCGTTAATCGTTGATGACGATGCAGAGTTGCGTGGGCTTTTGAGTAAGTTTTTAGAAAAAAATGACTTTAATGTATTACAAGCAGAAAACACAAAAGTTGCCGAAGAACAATTAATTAAAAATCCAGATGTTATGTTGTTAGATATTCTAATGCCCGGCGAAGATGGAATTACTTTCTGCCGACGCATTCGGGAAAACTTTAAAAAACCGATTATTATGCTTACCGCCGTAGATGATGATATAGAGCAAATTGTCGCCCACGAAGTTGGTGCTGATGATTACCTCACTAAGCCTTATAATATGCGCATCCTACTCGCCAAAATAAAATCGACCTTGCGTCGATATAAAATCACCGAAAATATCAGCGAACATGCCATTGAAAACACGGAAACCGGTTTGGCATACCAATTTCTCAATTGGCAAGTAAATACTGCCAAATATGAATTTACTGATCCAGAAGGCTTAATGATAACGCTCAGCCCAGCTGAATACAGTTTGTTATTAGCCTTCATCGAACACCCTAACCGCGTGCTTAGCCGCGAGCTCTTGCTTGAATTCACGCAAGAGGAAGAACCCGGCGTGTTCGATCGTAGCATCGATGTACTAGTTAGCCGATTACGCAATAAAGTTGAAGCTGACAGTCGAAAACCCGAGATCATAAAAACCATCCGTGGTGGCGGTTATTTGTTTACACCAAAAGTAACCAAGCAACAGGTTTCTTTATGACTTGGATTCAAGTAATAAGTGCAACGTTTAGCATCGAGTTGAGTTAGCGGCTATACTAAGAGCTCATTCAACGACTAAACTAAAGGAGCACTTAAAATGTATAACCAGCTAACTCAAGAAGAACGATACCAAATAAAAGCT
>JAWUVP010000024.1:0-8598 GCA_034112285.1 Gammaproteobacteria bacterium | reverse complement strand
TCACCCGGTGTTAAACCTAATGTGGGTAAATACGTGACCAACAAGGCGTGCACATCAAGCTCATGAAAACCAATTTGACCTTTTTGCCAGCGCTCGAGCCATTTTTCGTTGTTCATTCGCCGCCCTCAATGTTGTGAGCCCGAGCAAGCCGGTGCTATTAGCCGTTCACCAAAAAGATGCCATGCTTGTTAAACCACACCGCGCCATTGGCTAACATCACACCTTGAAAGTTAGCAAATAAACGGTAAGGGTTTTGCTGCATAATTAATTTTTGTACTTTCGGGGTGAAAACCTGATTAAACTCAGGCTGTAATTGCTCGGCATTTTTATAAAAGGTTAGCTGACCATTGTGGTACACACGTAAAGGGTAAGATACATCCCCTTGCATAAAATTAATGATTTGCTTACCTTTCAAGTCTTGTTGCATATCAACCAAAAAGCCACGCGCCTCGGTGAAATTGGGCGAGGTGAAGGTGGATTTTTGTAAAACTTTGCCGCTTTTATCATGTAATGTCACAAGTTGCTGTAGCAAATCACCCGCCGTTTGTTGCTTGACCACCACCTTGTCACCATTGGCCAGCACTTTTTTTGCCGTGTTATCAAGACCTTCTTTGCCACAGCTCATGAGGCTAAGGCTTAAAATAATGAGTAAAATAATGCGCATAATAATTTTTCCGTATTGTTAGGAGATTAAGCTTTTAACGTAGCAATATCCTCACCCGGATAATTGGCCGCAAAGACTTTCTGTGTTGCCGCAGCGTCACCCGTTAAGGCCATCGCTTGATAACATTGATACATAATCACTAAGGCTTGTTTACGACTCGGCGCTTGCGGATACTTAAACACCACATTATGCGCACGCGCTAAAGCTGCCACGTAGGCTTTGCGGGTCATATAATATTCAGCCGTTTTTAAGTCATTGCGAGCAAACAGGTTGCGAATGTAAACCATGTGTAAACGCGCATCGGCGGCATAATGACTTTGTGGGAAATTTTTCACCACGTATTCAAAGGCACCAAAGGCATCTTGCATAGGTTGTAAATCACGCGTGGCAGGGTCGACCGGAAAATAATTTTCCATAAAGCTGCGCTCACCCGCAAAAGCACTCATGGCCTGCATATAATAAGCATAATCCACAAAACGTCCTTGTGGGTTTAAATGAATATAACGCTGCGAGGCCGATAACGCTGAGGGATATTCAGCATTTTGGTAATAAGCATAGATAATGTTGAGTTGTTCTTGGTGTGCATACTCGCCATAAGGGTATTTCGCTTCTTGGGCTTCATAGGCGCTAACCGCGTCGGCATAATATTCTTTATGCAGGGCGGCTTGACCTTTTTGAAAAATTTGGGCTTCTGACAGGCCTGAATAAGGGTCTTGATCATCGGCGCAGCCGATTAATAAAGCGGCTAAACAAACAACAGCGAAAAATTTACAATATTTCATGAACAACCCTATAAAAATGATGAAGGAAAAATGATGCTGGCAAGTATACCGTATTTCCTGGCTATGCTACACTGCCGGCATGCAAAATATACACTTAAACTTAACAATCCCTTTAGAGTATGCCGGCCAACGTCTCGATGGCGTGCTAGCAACCCTAATTCCTGAACATTCACGCGCCCGTATTCAACATTGGATTAAAGATGGCCATTTATTGGTCAACCAGAAACCCACTAAGAATCGCCACTTGGTAGTAGGAGAGGAGCAGGTCACCATTGATGCCCCGCCCTTAGAGCTACCCTCGTTTACAGCGGAAGATATTCCGCTAGACGTGTTGTTTGAAGATGACGATATCATTATTATCAACAAGCCCGTAGGCTTAGTGGCTCACCCAGCCACCGGGAACTATGCTGGCACCTTACTCAACGCCCTGCTGTTTCGTTTTCCTGAATTAAACGAAGTGCCACGCGCGGGTATTATTCACCGTTTAGACAAAGACACCTCCGGCGTGTTGGTGGTTGCCCGCAACGTAACCGCCCACACTAAATTAGTTGCCGACTTACAAGCGCGCGAAATGAAACGCGAATACATTGCCGTGGTGCAAGGCGAAGTGACCGCAGGACGCACCATTGAAACCGAAATTGGCCGCCACCCACGCAGCCGCACTAAAATGGCCGTGATTCATAACGGCAAACGTGCTTGCACGCATTTTCGTATTGGTAAGCGCTTTAAAAATCATACCTTGCTTAATGTGCAATTGGATACTGGCCGCACGCATCAAATTCGGGTGCATATGGCCCATATTAAACATCCCGTTATTGGCGATAAAACCTATGGCCAATTACGCCTACCCAAAAAAGCCAGTCCACCTTTAATTGACACCTTGCGCGCTTTTCAACGCCAAGCATTACATGCTGAACGTTTGACGCTAAAACACCCCACCACGGGTGAAATGTGTGAATTTACCGCGCCCATGCCGGCAGATTTGCAACATTTAATCGCGACATTGAAAACTGAAGATGCTTGATATTATCAGCCCAAATTGGGATGCTCCTAGCAGCATCACTGCCTTTACCACCACGCGCTTAAACGGCTTTAGTGAAGCGCCGTTTGATAGCTTAAACCTAGGCACCAACAGTGGTGACGACGTTGAATGCGTACTGCAAAATCGGCAAATATTATCTGCCGCTATGCGCTTGCCGCAAGAACCGACGTGGTTAAATCAAGTACATGGCAGCACTGTTATTAATGCCGCAAAAACAGAAAGCTTAGTGGATGCAGATGCCAGCCACAGCTCACAAGCCAACACCGTGTGCGCCGTGCTAACCGCCGACTGCCTACCCATTTTACTGTGCAACACTGCTGGTGACGAAGTGGCAGCCATCCACGCCGGCTGGCGCAGCTTAGCCGAAGGTATTATTGAAAACACCGTCGCCAAGCTTAGCTCGCCCAGCGAGCAACTCATGGCCTGGCTAGGCCCCGCTATTGGCGCCAACGATTACGAGGTCAGCGCAGACGTTTATGACACTTTCACTCAAAATAATGACGCCGCAAAATCCGCCTTTACCGCCAGCACGCCCGAACACTGGCTAACGAACTTACCTCTACTCGCCACCCAGCGCTTACAGCAATTAGGCATTACCAACATTAGCCAATGCCCCTTCACCACCCAAGCCGAACCCGCGCTGTTTTATTCCTACCGCAAAGAAGGTCAAACAGGCCGCATGGCAACATTAATTTACTTTTCTTGAGCTTTCATTAAACCTTAACCTTTATTTATTATATTTACGCTGAAATAATGAGAAGAGATGTGATGCCAGTTCAAAGTGCAAAAGCAAAAATGGAAACTTACGTGCTGGCTGAAATAGCCAAGCTCGTCCCACCTTATTCTCACTCAGCTTGCCTGCAGCATAATTGCTTAACCGCAATATCAAAAAGCTTACCATACGTGTCTCCTTTTGACGAAGAACCTAAAAACACCCTGGTATGGCACACAATAATTAAATCTAAAAAATTTTATACGTATCATCGTAATTATGAAAAGATAAAGTTCACTCCAGAGGACTATGTTCAATACGTGAACGGTATAAAAAGCGCCCCTGCAGTCGTGCAAGACATTGTTGCATCGTGGCGCAAAATAAAAGTAGTGCCTGACGACCATAAATATAGACGCGCAGATCTTCCAAATAAATTATTTTCAATTTTTAAGATTCAAGCGCAATATTTTTGGGTCACACACTTTCTTTACACCCGACCTACCAACCGTTCTGTTGTAAAAGTGGCTATTCCCATTACTGAGAAAAATGGAAAATTAACTTTTGAGTTCTCCGCCCCCATGTTGTTAAAAATAGTCTACGCAGAAAACTTTGATGTGATAAAGCCAGATGCCCTGACGTTGCTCTATAGCAACAAAGTTCAAACCCACAAAAGAGCCAGTGGGCCCTTCAAGTTACAAAAGCAATATATTCTTATGCCCACGCTCCCTGGTATAACCTTACATGCATATTATCAACGCGTTACGAAAATAATTTCATACCCCCATCTGCTTGCGCTTCTTTTAGCTGTTACAAAGGAACTACAACGTGTTCATGCTGCACAATGGCTGCACTATGATCTAAAACCCAACAACATCATCATCTCCCAATCACCTAACGGTTACACCACTGCGCATATTATTGATACAGATGAGATGGAAAAACGACCGTCTGCCCCTCCCTTCTTTATGGAAAGCACCAAAGGCACGCCCGGTTATCGTGCACCAGAACTAGTAAGCTCAGGGTTCCACTCCCCAAGTGATAAAATAGATATTTATGCGTTGGGAATAATATTTGTAGAAATATTAACGGTTGACCTAAGGTACAGAAAAATCGCATCGATAAAAAAGGCCATTCAATTTAAGAATGATGACTATATAGCCGCTGTTAACACACTGTTACCCGATGAGCTCCCGATAGCCCTGCTGAACATACCCGCCGCTGCCCCCGAGCTCATGGGCCTGGTTAAAAGCATGATCAACTTTAAGCCTACTGAACGGCCCAAGCTTGAAACGATTGCCGACACCTTGACCTTACTATTAGATAAGGCCCCGATGCACTCACCTCAACCTCCATTAATCGCCGCACCTGCTCCGCAATACCCACCTAATCATACAGTTCCATTAAGCTCAGGCAAATCAAGTGATTGTTTGGTTATGTAAACAAAAAGAAGCGGGCCGTATGGCAACATTAATTATTTTTATTGAGCTTTCATTAAACCTTAATCTTTAATTGTTAGACTCGCGTAAAAACTACCATAAGAAGTATGATGCCAGGTCAAAGTGCAAGTGAGAAAATGAAGATTTACGTAATGGCGGAAATGCAAAAGATCACCTTGCCTAATTCTTACTCAGGCGAGCTGCAGCTTGATTACTTGCAGACAATATTGACAACATTACCATACGTATCTACTATTGATAAAAAACCTACAGATACCCCTGCATGGCACAAAATAATTCAATGTAAAAAGCTTTATGAGTATAACCGCGATTATGAGGGAAAAAAATTCACCCCAGAGCGTTATATTCGATACGTGGAAAGTATAAGAACAGCCCCTGGTGTCGTGCAAGGCATCGTTGCATTATGGAATGAAGTAAAATCGCTAACCTACGATCGCAAATATCGGCGCAAAGATCCTGAAAATAAATTATTTTCAATTTTTAAGTTACAAGAGCGCTATTTTTTAATCACACGCTTGCTTTACACGCAGCCAACCAAGTGTTCGGTCATAAAAGTCGCTATTCCCATTACTGAGCTCAATGGAAAGTTAATCCTTAATTTTTCCGCCCCCATGTTGCTAAAAATAACCTATGCGGCTGACTTAGATGTAGAGAAACAAGAAGCCTTACCGCTACTCTATGGCGAAAGCGTTCAAATACGCAAAAGATACAGTGGAGCCATTCAGTTAGAAAAGCAATACATTCTCATGGCCCTACTCCCAGGCATAATGTTAGTTGAACATTATAAGAGTATTGCAAAAAAAATCACACTCACCTACTTGCTTGAGCTTCTCTTGGCTATTGTAACGGAATTACAACGAATTCATGCGGCTCACTGGATACATTATGATCTAAAACCTGAAAACATTGTCATTAGTCACTCACCCGAAGGTAAGCCCATGGCGCGGATTGTTAATACCAATGAGATGGAAAAGCTTCAACCTGAGCAAGTTATATCACCCAAGGTAAAAAGTAATAAAGGCACTCACCCCTATCGTGCGCCAGAATTAGTGATTAGTGAAAGGCATACGCCTACCCATGAGATAGATATTTATGCGCTGGGCATAATATTCGTAGAAATATTAAATGTGGACAAAGACTACGAAAAAATCGCACCCATTGCTAGCGCCATAAAATTTGGCGATGGTGCACATGAGGGGAAAATTACAGGCTTGCTACCTAACGATGACACTATAGACATACTTGGAACAGCCGCGCCCGAGCTGACAGCTCTCATTAAAAGCATGATCGACTTTTACCCTGGCGACCGCCCCAGCCTTAGAACTATAATCGAACGATTGACCCTCTTATTACTCAGCCCACCTAAGTACCAGCACCGACACCTGCCTCAACATCCACCAGCACTCTTGGCGGCGCCTATATACCCAATCGATCATATAATAAAATTAGAGCCCGTCAAAAAAGATCATTGTTTGGTTATGTAACTGAGCAAGCGCCTACGAATTAACTATCCCGCAGCACTTTCATCGGCCGGCCATCATCATTAATGGCCACATAAGTGAACACACCTTCGGTCACTTGCTGTCGCCCCTTTGAACCTTGGCTAATAGCAAACACTTCTATTTTTATTTGCATAGAAGTTTTGCCCACCTTCAATAATTCACCATGGCAACAAATAAAATCACCCACGACTACCGGCTTTAAGAACACCATTTTGTCGATAGAAACGGTGGTGGCGCGAGAGTTTGAAGTTGCTTGCGCCAAACCTAAACCGGCCAGATCCATTTGCGACACAATCCAGCCGCCAAAAATATCACCACGCGGGTTGGTATCGGCAGGCATGGCGATGGTGCGAATTAATAATTGCCCTTTTGCTTCTGGTTCTATGTAGTGTTCACCTGTCATTTTTGAGCCTTTGGAGTTATTAATATGAGGGTTATTATCCTGGAAATATCACCCAAATACAATTATCGGCAAAAAGCCTATCAATTTCCTTTTGTTAACAGACTGTTACCGCAATGTTCTCGCTATTTACACTGACTTCAGGTAGAATTTTCGCATTATTAATGGAGCTATCAATGAAACAAGTCGGACTAATTTTTTGCAGTTTAATTTTAATTATTACCCGTGTCGCGGCCTCTACGCCTGGGGTCACCAGCATTGCCCCCATGCTTAAAAAAGTGATGCCTGCGGTGGTGAATGTACGTGTTGAGGGTGAAATTAGTGTACCGCCGGGCCTTCGAATCAATCCTCAAAATGGCCAAATCATCCCGCCTGCGCCCAATGCCAAGCCCACGGTTCGTGCTGTGGTAGAGATGGGCTCAGGGGTTATTTTAGATGCTAAAAAGGGTTATATTATTACCAATGCCCATGTGGTGAAAAATGCAAAAGATATCACCATCACCTTAAATGACAGCCGTATTTTAAAAGGTAAATTAGTGGGCAAGGATGCAGCCTCTGACATTGCCGTTATTCAAGTGCATGCTAAGCGTTTAGAGTCACTGCCTGTGGGCAATTCAAGCCATTTAGAAGTCGGTGATTTTGTAGCAGCTATTGGTACCCCTTATGGCTTAACGCAAACTGTTACCTCGGGGATTGTGAGTGCCTTGCAACGTGATGATTTAAACATTGAAGGTTATGAAAACTTTATCCAAACCGACGCGGCCATTAACCCTGGAAATTCGGGTGGGGCGTTGGTCTCTTATGCCGGTAAACTTATTGGCATTAACACCGCAATTATTTCTCCTGCCGGCGGCAACGTGGGTATTGGTTTTGCCATTCCTATTAATATGGCGCACAGTATTATGGAGCAAATCATCAAGTATGGTGAAGTGCGTCGTGGTTTGTTAGGCATTTTTGCACAGCAACTAACCCCCGATTTACGTGAAGCCTTTAATTTACCACACGGTGTGTTGGGGACCGTTATTACCTCTATTTCACCCGATTCGCCTGCCGACAAAGCCGGCTTGAAGGTGGGTGATGTAATTGAGACGATTAATGGTCAAGTTGTATCTAACCCATTCCAAGTGCGGAACGTGATTGGTTTGTTGCGCGTGGGTAGCAAGGTCGAAATGGCCATTATTCGTGATCGTAAAGATTTAACCAAAACCGCAACCATTACTGCTTCAACCACGCAAATGCATGAGCTGCGTATGATGCAACCGTTCTTAAATGGAATCACCTTACGTGACGCCAATGACATTCAATCTGCTAACCATGGCTCGGTGCAAGGCGTGCAAGTATTGGCCGTGACCAAACAAAGCCCCGCAGAAATAGCTGGCTTGGTGGCTGGTGATATTATTGTTACGGCTAATGGCGAGAAAATAGTCGACATTAAAAGCTTGTATAAAGCCGCGAAGCGAAACAAAAAACGTTTATTGCTGAATATTATTCGTGGTGTTGGTGCTGCCTTTATTGTAATTAAGTAACCCTAAAAAAACTTGTGAGATGAATATGAAAAAATTATTATTAGCCCTGATGTTAGCCGGCGCAAGCCTACAAATAGCGCACGCCATGCCTGCCGGTAACTACCAGCAAACATGCCGCAAATGCGACATGCACCGTGGTGAGTTAGTTTGCCAATGTCAAAAAGCCAATCACAATCACCGCCGCCGTGCTCGCAATTGGAGCTGGACGAGCTTAAACAATGCCAATGGATGCTGGCGTGTTGAAAACCATAATGGTGACTTAACCTGCGCCGGTGGCTGGGATCGCCATCAAGGCAAGCCGCGCCGTCGCCAAGAAAACCATAACAATAATGTTCGTAAACAAGTGCGCCGAGGTACTTGGACACCGGGTAGTGTTTTGGGATAATAGTATTTCGGGTTTCTTGAGAGGCGGTTTTTAAGCCGAAAACAATCAACGTGCAAGCCCATCGTTGCGAGGAGCGCAGCGACGTGGCAATCTCAGGAATTACAGCTGTAGTCTAAGAGATTGCCACG
>JAWUVP010000023.1:0-22564 GCA_034112285.1 Gammaproteobacteria bacterium | reverse complement strand
CCCCCCCCCCCCCCCCCCCCCCCCCCCCCCCCCCCCCCCCCCGACACGGGAGGGAAGGTAATGATTTAAAACTTTTCTAGTTGTATTTTGTACATTTTTTTAAAGCGCGTACGCCCTGCAGATTTGGCCCCTTCATGTTATCTTAATCAAGCAACTCTATACAGTGGGAGCTAACTTTGGTAAATAACGTTTCGCCATTGCACCAAGCATTAGGGTGTCCCTCATCACCTCGCTGGCAAATTCTCCTGAAATGTCAGAATATTCTTTGCATACTTTGACAAATTCATTTTTTTCTGACTGCACCCTAGAAAAGGGTGCAGAGCTTAATTTTTGCATTGCGGCTGGAATGCCCGCTTTCGCATTCAGCGTAGTTATCAGTTCTTTAAATATAGGGGTGATTTTATGATCGCGCTTTAACTCTTTAAAATCTAAATTTCTTCTAATTTGATCCGCGATTCTTTCAACGTAGGCAGATTTAATGCCTTGGGTAACTCTGGATAAATGTTGATAGTTTTTTTCGTGTTCACCCGGGGTTTTTGCAGTAAAATGTGGGATGGGGTTTTGCTCTAAGATGATTACGGTCTTCTTAATATTTTCTAAATGTTTAACGACAGACAGAACCTCCTGTTGTATTCCTTTCCTCTTTGCAGGTGTTGGTGCTTCACGGCCTTGACCTTTAAAACACTTGGGCTCTCCAGTGAAATAAAGCTTATCAAACCAAGATAATAACCATTCATTATCCATGTAATTATATATCGACCTGTCTTCACCTGAAGCGACAGCCATTGGGCTATCATCACGGGTCTGAATGATTTCTTTTAGTGCATTACGTGTTTGCATAACAAAATCTTTTAAGCATGATATTAGACTTACCCTAATATGACGAAATTGTATTAGCAAGTTAAGCCAACTTAATGTTTTATTACATCCGGCATACTCAATTGCAGATGTAATATGTGTATAGCTTGACATGCTGTTGCTAAATGATAGGCAGGCAGGCAGCTCGGCAGCACGCAGGGATTTACTCTTGAGATATTCTAGGTTACCCCTAAATTTTTTAAAGACTTCAGTCATTAATTGTTCAAAAAAGGGTATAAGCTCTACAGGTACTAAGCCATGAATTATTTTATACGGCTTATCAGCGGGATCAGTCTCGAGTAAGTTTTTGAGCTCATTAAGTTTAGTTATTAAGCCCGTTTCAACATAGCTAATCTCAGCAACGTTATTTAACCATTCGAGTTGTTGCTGGTCGATTTTCATGGTGTCATTTTCTGTACGAACCAGGAATGTGAAATCTTCAGTAAGTTCTATACGTGAATTTGGCCGGGTTCTTAAAAAGTTAAGCACTCCGTGTTTTATGCGTATATCAGCACGAAGTGATTCTTGTAATTTAATATCTGCCATACCGTATTGTTCTATAAGTAGATCAACATCTAGTATCTGTGCTTCTACTTTTCCACGGTGCGAGTCTGTCCTGAAATCTCTCAATTCTTCAGCTAAGTCATGGTGCTTAGCACTAGCGGCAAATACCGTTGCTGGGGGCGCACCGTTTACGCCAGGTATAGGCATGTCCTCGAAAAAAACAGGTTCAAAATCTGGACATAATTTTTCGAGTTTAGATTGTGTGGCAGAAAAAGATGTTTCATTTTTTTCTAAAAAAGTATTGAGAGCATCAATATAGGTTGTTAACTCTTTAAAAAATTCTTGGCGATTTTGACAAATCATATGAAAAATAAGCTGCATTTGCTTAAGAATAGTTTTAGAATTTTCAAGAAACTCAGGGTGATTATTCTTGATTTTCTTTGAGAGATTTAAAGGCAAAGTTGCATCATATGCAACTTTTTTATTTGAATGAGGGAGTTGTTGTTTAAGCTCAGTGAAAAAGTAGATATATACTATTTGCCACTGAGAGGCGCTAGTTTGACCACTATATTTTTTATATATTCCCTCTAGTTCAAGGTAACATTTTTCAAGGTTATAATTCAGTATCAGCTTAGAGTACTTATCTTTGAGGGTGTTGTTATGGTAAGCATCAATAAGCAATATGAATTTAAAATATCCATCGGTAGGAATTGATAATAAAAAATTGAATGGAAAGTTAGTATTAAAAACCGGCATAATTTTTCCTTTGTAATATTTTTTTGTTGAAATTATTATTTTCAAGCGTAATCCTAGCAGATGTTTAAGAAAAAAGATCAACTATATCAAAAAATTATTTCGCTGATTGGCGTCAACTTTAATTTTCCCTTAATACTCGTCTGGTACCATTGGCTTATTGAATTTATATACAGGGTCATACCAAAATGTCTTTATTCAAGAATGTTGCGCGATTGAGCTCGACAACAATAGGATTTTTATTAGGTTGTTTCTCGTTTAGTGGGCAGGCAGAGGTGAGTGCCGCTGAATCTATGGCCAATGGAAAACCTTATCGTGCGCAATTAATAAACAGTACTTTTGCCCAAACGCCGGGAAACTCATTCAACCAAACCATTTTGTGGCTGCCGCTGTGGCAACATGTCGATAAAGTGGGGTATTTACAGTTTAATCTTCGCAATGAATTTCACGGTGTTCAAAATTTAGGCGCTAATGTAGGTTATCGTTGGTTGAATCCTGAAAATTCTCAACTATTTGGCTTGCACACGGGTTACAGCCAACAAAGAAGTGATTTAAACCACACCTTCCAACAAGTGAGTGCCGGCGCAGAATTTCGCACCATCGATTGGCACGCCTATGGCAATATTTATTTACCCATCAGCAAAGCCAAGCGTGAAACGTCTTATGATAGTTGGCAGGTTAAGCCTGCTAATGATGCGTTTGGCTTTTATAATGTCATGACCACGCAAGGTATGGAAAAAGCTTTGCAGGGCGTGGACGCAAACATTGGCTATACGTTTTGGAACGCCTTTAATGCACGTTTATATGTGGGGGGATATCGATATTCTGCCAGTGATGTGCGCACCGTGGCAGGGCCGCGGGTGCAATTTATGTTTGATTTCTATAATGCCTTCGACCGTTATCAACATTCGAGTTTTCCTAGCAAAATTACTTTTAATGCCTTATTTCAAGACGATAGGGTGCATCGCAATAATTGGTATGCCGGCATTACTTTTTCATTTACGCTGGGCAAGCAGCAAGCTTTATCAGGCTTGCGCCAGTATATGCAAGTAGAAGCGCCGCAAAACCCTGAGATTATGTTTCGCCCCAACGATACTGCCTCGGCCAGTGTTTATACTAATGCTGATGGCTCACCTTTAACCATTGGATATGCCGACACCGCCAGTGATTTAGATAATGCTGTTAATAACAATGCCGGTGTGATTGCTGTGCGGGGTAGCCTTGATAATCTTGGTACCATCAAGCTGAATGATAACCAAGTATTAACCGGCGGGGCGTATACCTTAAGCAATGGCGTCAGCTTAGATTTGGGCAATAACGGCCAACTCACCGCCGTGACGGGGCAAGATTTAATTCAAGTTGCGCACAATAATCACATTGAAAATATTTCACTTAATGCGGATGGCGGCCAACATGTGATTGTGAATGATCTTATTAAGTCATCTGGATATGGCAAACTAACGGTTAATAATGTGACGGCCAACGCGGGCATTAAGCTTCAAGTTGCCGATGCGAGCATCGATAACAATTTAATTTTTACGAATAATACGTTTGCGCTGCCAGCATTGAGTAATCAAAATGCCGTATCTGTGTCGCTTAACTCGGGTACCAGCCATTTCAATATTAGTGATAACCACATTAGTTTTGGTGCGGGTGGTAATAATAATGGGATAGAATTAAGCTCGGATTTTGCCGGGGGCAATCGCAGCTTTCTAGTGGATAAAATAGATAATAACAGCATCAGTTTTGGCGATGGCACGCAAAATACAGGGGTGGCGGCATCGCTTAGAGATCTGGATGGCATACAGGCAACCATGACCTTATCAAGTTTGCAAAACAACACCATTAGCTTTGGTGATGGCGATAAAAACTATGGCGTCAACGTCACTGTTTCAAGTGTAACAGGCAAGGGTGTGTTAACGTTAAATGCGTTTAATAACAATGCTGTGAGTTATGGCACCGGTAATAATAATGTTGCTTATAGTTTTACTGCCGGGTATACGCTTGCCGATGGCGCGATTATTCTTAATGGCGTGGCAAACAATCAAGCCAGTTTTGCAGCGGGTAATGATAACTACGGTTTTCAGTTACTCGCCGGAATTGATCCTGACGATCAAATTACAGTTAATGTTAATCAAGGCCAGCAAGGGCTTGCTGCAGCTAATAATAATATGTCGGTACGTCATGATGGAAAAGTTGACTTTAGTCCGGCACCTTAAAATAAGAGTGAATTATGGAGAGTACACCAGCTTCTTCTGACGAAGAGGGCTACAAACTAGATGATGATTATTATCTTCACATCCGTGACATTGACATTGGGCATAAATGTGCAGTTTGTGGGTTAGAGGTAACGCCCCATTTGCAGTTGAAAGCTCTAGAAATGACACAAGAGGCCGTAGGAAGAGAGGGAGCTGCGTTGTCACCGGTAACGGCTTCATCACCTCAGCAGCAACTGAAGTTGAGAGTTCTAAAAATGGTACGAGAGGCCGCAGGAAGAGAGGGAGCTGCGTTGTCACCGGTAAAGGCTTCATCACCTCTACAACAACCTCATCAACAAATTAAACGCACAGCAGCCAAGCGTTCTCTTGATTGGTTGTGGGTGTATTTACGTGATAATTTTAAACATACTGATGTGTATTATCATCATACTGATGATAGAGAAGCTCCTATTTTTTATTATTGCCACACCTGTGGTCCAAGATTAGGTGCAAAATTTGTAACGCGTGATTTTGATCCAGCTCAGGAAGTAAAGACGCCACAGAGTCCTGTTAACCAGTATAATACGATTGGTGGAGGTGATGGACTGAATACGCCAGCGGCAAGAAGATCCTATGTTGAGACGAGACGACCACAAAGCTTGCATGTGGAAGAGGATGATGCCGGTGCTGTATTTAAAAAGTTAGAAAATATTGACGACATTGTGGACATATTACGTGGTGGTCTCAATACTTACGATAAGCAGCAGCGTGATCTGAGCATCTATGGGCCAAATAAAGATTCCCTGTTCCATCACCTGTTGAAAATCTTATCGCCAACCTATCTACAGGTCGTTGACTCTAAACCACCCGGAGTGAGTTTGCGTCGCCATTTTGGTGCCGATCAAGGTTGGCTACCTTGGATGGGGGCCCGTACCTATCCAAAGTTATACACGATACTTGAAGAAGTAAAGGGTAACCTGAAAATAGTGCGAGGAAAGCTTGAAGCTGGAGGTAACTATCATTTGATAGTAAAGTCGCCTTTACTATGGTCTATGCAGCATCTCACCGTACGCGGTATTGAATACACAATGTGTGATGATGATAAATCTTGGTACAGTCTATTTTTCTGTACACAGCGTTACCGTATGGTGCAAAGTTTATTGGTATTGATGGCATTGGCGTATTTATTTTTTCTTTATGCACTGCCCGCTATGATGCAGGGTCAGCAGAGATCGTCAAAGGGAGGACACCAACCAACGCCAGCACCGACTTTGCAACCCACGTCGCACCATCCTACTTCTGCACATCCAACGCCGCCACATAACCGAACCTTGCCACCAACGTCGCATCACCCAACACCGCCTCACACGTTACCGCCAACTCCACCGGCTAGCGCTAACTGCTCGTTAACCAGTGCCTGTGAAACAGCAACTCACTGGGATACGCTGGCAGGGATTATTGAGCATAATTATGATTTACCCACTAATCCTATTACGACGATTGCTGCATTATCAAGTGCTTGCGGCGCGGGGCTGGTTAAAAACGTTTTTACCACTATTTGGGAGGCTTGCACTAATTCTAACTCGGTGATCGGTGCCTTACTTGCGGATGAACGCACAGATTTACTCGTGTTGGTTGATACCTTGCAGAATGTGACTAATTCTAGCTTGAGCGGAACGGTCAAGAAAGATCCGAGCCAGATGCGTAGAGACGCGAAAAAAGCACACAGAAAAACGAAACAACAAAGACGCGGCTTGCGCAGAAGGTAACTAAAAATGTAGAGTGGGTTCTTGTTCTAGGATGAGCTGCCCCAGCTCTGGCGGTGGCTATTCGTTTTCAATACTGTAGTCATCCACTGCCGACTATAGAGTGTGGCCGTTAGCATTGCAAAGTCTGTAACATTGGGGGTTAAATCCTCAATGTTACAGGAAGGCTCTAACTCATTGAATAAAAAGAAGTTTTATTGTGGCGAAAAATTAAAACCAAAATAATAAATATTAGTATTTGTGCCGAAAGCTTCAATCACGCTTATAAATATCTTCCAAGCGCACAATATCGTCTTCGCCAAGGTAAGCACCCACTTGCACTTCAATAATTTTTACCAGGTTGCCTGTAAAGTTTTCAAGGCGATGCACGGCTTCCAGTGGAATGTAGATATGTTCGCCCACTTGGTATTCTTGCACTAAATCATCGACCGTGACCGTTGGCACGCCGGCAACCACAACCCAATGTTCGGCACGCTTAAAATGCTTTTGCAGTGAAAGCTGGCCGGCAGGGTTCACGGTAATGAGTTTGGCTTGGTAGCCAGCATCTTGTGAAATGGTTTGGTACGTACCCCAGGGGCGTTCGTAAATTTGGCCAACTTGGTTGGTGCTGTCTGACATGGTGTGTTCCTCATAAAAAGTGGTTAGGGTAATGAATATTATTGGTTTTGTCGAGAGAATGAGGAAAATTAACTTCTATGCTCAAAGGGGTTAAAAAGTTGATTTTTACTGAGCATTTTTACATTTGTTAACTATACTGGGTGGGAAAATAATAATGAGTAAAAAAATGACGTCGAATAAAAAATTCAATTTTCGTGTTGCCTCTCAGCTCGAAGAGCTGTTTTTGCCCTTGTTTGCAACGAATAAAATTACGGATGCTTATCTTAAGCAGACCTTAAATTCTATTATTGATGTTTTTAATCATCAGGCTGCTAACCTTAAGGATCACAAGGCGAAGATGAATTTTTTGCAAGTTTATCTTGGAGATTATGTTGTAAGTAGGGCAATGGCTGATTCGTGCATTTTGTTTTCTCGTGTTATGGCAAGACTAGAAGATTATTTTCAAGGTGAACAAACTGTGGACCAGTCATGGCATATAGCTTTTGATATGAGTTTAATTAATGCCGCTGGTTTACACAAAACCATAGCGATAAAATATCGAAAGTTGCCAAAAAGTTCAGTTTTTATGAAGGTTGTAGACGATGTTTTAAAGTCGAAAATTTTTCAAAAAAATTGTATCAAAGATCCATTTTTTATCTATTTGCTAAAATTTATTTTGTATTTTGATATGTCGGATGATAAAAAAACATTTTTGATGTTACAAAAAATGTTGTCATACCTTCAGCAGCAGAACATGCAGGCTTTGCTAGAGGCTCCCTTGTTTGATATTTCACTGCAAGTATTAATTCATCACGTTATTGCCGTTATGGATAATTCGGCTGTGCGAAATGAAGCCATTTTTATTATAACTGGGCTTGAGGCGCGTGCGGCTCCACACCCGCTAGACTGGGAGCTCTATTATAATATGGAGGAACAAGCCTATTTTGTTCAAAGGCGAAGTGAGGCCATACGCCCAGCGGGTATGTTAGCGTTGCGTACGGGTGGAGATAGGCAGGCTTCTCTATAAGCATTGTGGCATTGGCAAATAGAGCCAAGCATGTCGTCACGTTGGCTAAAGATTTGACAGCGTATCTAAGGGTAAGGGCGACGGCTAAAGCGGTTGATTCTCTATTAGTTTTGAGGCCTCCGTGCTCCGCTTTGGCGGGCGCATGGGGCTATAGCCTATGTATTCATATTTTATCGGCGGGGCCGAACAAGCTGAACACTCAGCCTTGACGCAATCTCTAATGTTGCGAACAAAGGATTTTATGGCGGTAATAAGTCTATCCATTTCAGGTGTTCTTGGTCGTTTTATATTATAGACACAGGTGCCAATTGTCAGGCCACAGGTGGCGCCGGGTATTAGCTTGGCCACGAGTGCTGGCACCGTAAAGCCGGGTGAAAATAGCGGAATAATGGCTACCGTTAGCATGACATAAAGTGCCCATAAACCCGCGCCGTTTCCAGGCCCCATGCTAATCATGGTTTCAAAATGGGTTAATAATTGGGTGATGCGATGTATTGCGTTTTCTTTTATTGGCTTTACGGAGTTGAAGATTTCAAAAATAAACAACACAATAAAAGTAACCACACTTACCGATGCAAACATGTAATGCGCCCACGGGGGGGCTGTGGCGTAAGTTTTTCCAAAAAAATGTAAGCACATGTCGCCATGTGCCCATATTGCGCCAGCGGAGCCAAGGCTCAGGTTGGTTGCATCGCGAAAGGTATTGAGGCAAGTTAAGCAATTGTCTAGGTTTTTACAACAAACAGCGCATTTACAACAGCAAACTTTTTTATCGTTATTTTGAACGTAGGTCGCAGCACAGGTTTTTGCCTGTTGAATGGCAAAGCTAAATACATTTAGGCCTATTGCTGAGGCGGCAACCAGGGTGGTGGCAGAAAAGTCTTTGTGAAAAATGCTACACACTGGGGTGTTAAAGCGACTGAGATCGTTTGTGCCTTTATAGTGATCATACGCTCTTACTAACTCTTGGCCCCAGCTTAAGGCAAACCAGGGTGCGCCACCGAAACCGCAATCGCGCCCGGTGAGTGCCTGTAAAGTTTCACAGCAAGATTTTAGAAGATCTTGGTCGGCTTTTGTGGCGATGTTAGCTGGGGAGGGGGAAGCTTGCCGTTGGGGTTGGTTTGCTGTGAAAAATTTTGCGTCTTCTGGCGCTAAATTGTCTTGTTCCATATTGATGATCTCTTTATAATTTTTGTTTAGTATTTTTGTTTAGTATTTTTTTTTATAAATTTAATTTAGGCCATAAAGCCCAAGCGTTACTGCTCGCTAACGCGCCGTGCCAGTGCAATCGCACCCGCCACGCCTGCCCGTTCGCTTAAGCCTGGTGGCACAATAAATTCATCAATCTGCGTTAGCAGTCGGCTTTCGCTAATATAGCCGTTGAGTTTTGTTAATAATTTTTCACGAATTTTAGGAAACAAATGCATTTGTTTCATCACGCCGCCACCCATAATGATCCGCTCGGGGCTAAGGGTGAGCACGTAAGTCATGAGGGCTGCGGCCAGGTAACCGGCTTCTAAATCCCAGGCGGGGTGATCGGCGGGTAAATCGAGTGCAGACGGCACATGCCAGCGTGCTTTTATGGCGCCACCGCAGGCCAGGCCTTCTAGGCAGTCATGATGGTAGGGGCAGTTGCCGGGGAAGGGGTCGGCGCTTAGATCATGCGGCACTAAAATGTGGCCCATTTCTTGGTGGCCCATGCCAGGCATAAGCTGGCCGTCAATAACTGAGGCAGCGCCAATGCCGGTGCCGACGGTGACGTAAATAATATGGCGTAAGCCATGGCCGGCGCCCCATTCGTATTCACCCAAAGCGGCGGTGGCTACATCGGTTTCAAAGCCGATGGGCACATCAAATGCTTGGCGCATTGCCCCGACTATGTCGCAATTAATCCACGCGGTTTTGGGGGTGGAGGTAATGTGGCCATAAGAAGGAGAGCCAGGGTGTGCGTCGATAGGGCCAAATGCGCCAATACCCAGGGCGGCTAACTCACCTTCGGCTTTAATGTTTTGAAAAAAATTAATAATGTGCGGCAGTGTTTCAGCCGGCGTGGTGGTGGGTAGGGTAATGCGGTCATAAATTTCACCCTGGCCATCACCCACTGCGCACACAAATTTGGTGCCGCCAGCTTCAATGCCACCGTAAAGCTTCTTAGTGCCCAATTGTTTGGCCCATTTTTAGCGTGGTTTCAGCGGCTAATTCAGGTAGCCATTGCATACTGTCTTCGGGAAACAACACAATGGCGGTGGAGCCAAAATTGAAATAACCTACTTCGTCGCCGGCATTAAAAAATTTATCTTCTGCGGTGTAATCCCAAGATTGCACGGTGCGATGTCTGTTTGGGGTAATGGTGCCTCGCCAGCTGGCGCTGATGCCCGCAACCAACATGGCGCCCACTAAAATAACCGCCATGGGGCCTTTATCGGTAGAAAATATATTAATTAGTCGCTCGTTACGCGCAAACACGCCGGCCACATTTTGCACCGTGGTGGGGTTTACAGAAAATAATTTCCCCGGCACATAAATGGAGCGCAATAATTTACCCGCATAAGGCATGTGTACGCGGTGGTAATCACGTGGAGAAAGGTAAATGGTGGCAAAAAAACCATTGGCAAACTGTGCGGCTAATTTTTCATCGTTGGCGAGTAATTGTTTTAGCGTGTAGTAGCAGCCTTTAGCTTGCAATATATCTTGCTGTGCAATCGGTCCAAGCTCACTAATGGTGCCGTCTGCCGGTGAAACAACGCCATCACCGATGGGGCGGGCATTGGCGGCCAGCTTGCGGGTGAAAAAGTCATTGAATGAATTGTAAGCCGTTAATCTAGGCTCGGCAGCAATCTGCATATCAACGTTGAAATGTCGCACAAATTTTTGCAGCATAGGCAGTAAAAACCATTCAGGCGCTTGCCAGTTGGCCAGGCGCGCGACTAAGCGAGACAAAAAGTGTTGCGGCAAAATGTGTTGTAAAATAATAAATGATCGTGTTTTCATGGGCGTAATAGTCTCACGATTAGTTTGAAAATGCAAAGCATGTGGGTTGTAGATTAGCGTAAAATTATGTGGCCAAATTATTGACTTTCATTTGCTTCGCACAACGATTTTTGTGACAATAACTAATTGATAATCAACAAAAATATTTTATTAATAGATGGAGCCATATGTACGCTTTTACCCAAGCTAACAATAAACGTAATAACCTAGTATTGCTTGAACAACATTTTAGCGAACTTTATCAAACGATAGAAAAATTGAATCGAGCTGGGGGCGGTCCTGAGCAAGTTTCGGCGTTGGTGCTGTTTCTATTTTATGCCCATGATTTTATCTTGATGCTTGATATTCATTTGAGCCAAGCGCCAGCGGGGGCAGAGTTATTGTTATGGCCGGCCCAGGTGAAACAACTTTTCTCTGGCGATTTTAAGCGTGTTCTAGATAAGCTTGGTAAAGATGGCTTTAATCAACTTGCGAGCGGTTCATTTTTGGCCGGTTTAGAGTCTTGGCTTCAGCCTGAAGCTGCCGCTGTACTTGGGCCTTATGAAAGGGTACGTGATAACATAAAACGTTTTTGCGATGTGGTTTTGCCGCTATGTAAATCTCCTCATAAAAAAACAGTGGAACTCACTGCGCAACAATTTCACACCGGTGAGATTGAGGTTGAAGTTAGAAAGCGAATAAATGAAATGCAACCGTGGCGATTTTTGGCCACGCATAACAGTGCTGCACACGCGAAAAATCCTGGGGAAGAGTTTTTTTATTTATGTGCACAAGCATATTATCCTATAGATAGCCTAGCGAGCCCGACATTAAATTTTGTGTATATGAAGTGTGAGGCAATAAAGCCAAAAGCAACGTTGATTTTTATTTCCGATATTTTTAATGATTGCACCGAATTTAGTTTGGTGTATCCCGCGTTTAGAGATGAATATGATATCTTAATTATCGATAATCCCGGGGTGGGGCTCTCTGCATTGAGTGCTCCTATTGAAGGATCATACGTTAATGTTACGGCTAACGAGATTCATAAGCTGGTTCTGGCTTTCAATATTCGCCAACCGTATATTATTGGCCACGGCTTGGGCGGCCACATTGCCATAGCGTTATATCAGTTGGTTAAAGTTAAGGGTTATTTGGTTTTGCTAAACACGCCATTACAGATGTTAGATCTTAATATGAACCTGCAGCTTACCCATTTTTATCATCAAATTTTTTCTCTATCACGAGCTCTAAACGCTAAAGTGTTAGATTATTGTAAGCGTTATTATCAAGTAAGTGACACAATGCAAGGTAAGTTAGAGAAGGCCGAGCACACTGCTCAATTTTGTTTTCGTGGCATAAGCCAAGTTTCTTTTCTACTCGGGGCTTATCGTGATGCTAGCTATGGGCAAGTTAGCACTTTTTCGTTGGTAGATTTTGATAAAGAAAGAGTGGTTGTTGTTACCACAACCGATGATTTTTTAAAATATGCGGAGTCGGGCTTTAATAATGTGAAGGAGTGTAAGAGAATAAAGAAAGAAGTTATTAATGCTGCGCACGGCGTTTTAGATGAAGCCCCGGAGCTGTTTATTAAGACATTAGAGGAGATTTTCGGCCTTGGCAGGCCAAGGTCGGATACTTTAATGGGCTCTCCAAGTTTGAGTCGACTGAGAGATTTAGCTAGAACATCGCCAGAGCCAAGCCGCAGAAAGTCTAATGGCTCTACACAGGAACTATTATAAAAAACAAGCTCGCCTCTTGAGTGGCCACGGGCATATGTTTTTTGCGAATATATTGAATTTAATTTCGATTCTATTTTAAAACCAGATATAATCAAGGCAGAAGGTGGCCTTGATGAAATGCGGGCTGATTTTAGTTTAGATATTATGGAATAAACTATGTCTTTATACCTCGATGAATCAGGCGATCTTGGGTTTGACTTTGAAAATAAGAACCCATCGAAATATTTTGTGGTGACGTTACTTCAATCTCAATCACACAAACTTATTAAGGATGCTACGCGGAGGACATTGCGCCGAACAAATATGATTTTGAAGAAAAATTCGTTACCTGAATTAAAAGGAGCTAACCTTAAATTAAAACAAAAAAATTACTTCTATGCTCAGCTAAAAGATTCAGATAGTTGGCAATTATCCACCGCAATTTTAGATAAGAGGAAGTTACTTGCAAAGCTGGGTATGCCGGCGAATAAAGATCGGCTTTATAATATCATTGCAAAATTGGCATTAGAACAAGTTACCTTTACGGGAGAAATTGAACGTATCAACTTAATTATTGACCGTTCAAAAAGTAAAAACGAAATACAGATATTCAACCGCTACATTTTGCAACACTTAGAGAGTCAAGTGCCATTAAAAACAAACATCGCTATCGATCATGAGTTATCGCATAATAATGCGGGTTTACAGGCGGTCGATTTGTTTTGTTGGGGGATTAGCCGCAAGTATGAGCATCAAGATTATAGTTGGTATGATAAATTCAAAGATAGGATAAAGCCGGAAGAGGTTGTTTATTCAGGATAAGAAAAAGACGGCCCCCATTATGTCCGTATCTCGTAGCTCATATCCAATCATCGAAAGGGAGCACTACAAGCACATAATAGGTTTTACCCGTCAAAAAAATTATAGCATATTTTTTCACATATATGCGTTACAGACTATGGTTTTGACTATATTATAGGTGTTGTTTTTTGTAACCGCATGATAATTAATGAATTTTTTAGAAAATAGGAGTTTCCATGAAAAACAAACTCGCCTTAATTACTGGCGCTTCAAGCGGAATTGGTTGGCAGTTAGCCTTGCAGCTGGCCAGTCGCGGTTATGATTTATTAATTGTGGCTAGGCGTGAAGAGCGCTTGCAGCAATTGGCCGAACAGATTACGAAACACTCTCAAACCCAAGTGCTGGTGCTCGGTTGCGATCTTAGCAATACGGATGCGGTGGATATTATCGATAATTTTTTGCAACAACGTAGCTTGCAAGTCAATGTGTTGGTTAACAATGCTGGCTTGGGTGATAATCGCTTATTCAGTGAAGCCAGCGCTGAGCGCATCCAGCAAATGCTGCAGGTTAATGTTGATACCTTAGTGAAGCTTACGTATCGTTTGTTGCCACAATTATTGGCTCAACCTTCATCATATATTTTAAATGTGGCGTCCACCGCTGCGTTGCAGCCGATTCCTTATATGGCTGTTTATGCTGCAAGCAAAGCGTTTGTGTTGAGTTTTTCAGAGGCACTCTATGCCGAATATAAAACACTCGGTGTGCAGGTGACGACGTTATGTCCTGGCCCCACGTCGACGGAGTTTTCCAGTATTGCGCGTTTGCAAGACAGTGAGTTATTTAACTCGAAAGCCTTAGGCGTGTTAAGCGCGGAGTTTGTGGCACGGTGCGGGGTTAAAGCGTTGTTTGCGAATAAGCGCCGGGTCATTCCAGGTTGGCGACAAAAATTTTTGGCTTGGTTAAGTTGGTTTTCGCCCAGCGGAGTTAACTTGGCAATGACGAAAAAATTCACCCAGCCTTAGGTGGCAGAAATTTAATTCTGTCTTTGCCTGACAAGAGAGAATGGACGATCAGTTCACTCATTTTGTTTGAGAAAATTATTAGTTAGCTCTAATCTTGTTTCTTAAAGGCAAAAAAACCCAGCTAAAAGCTGGGTTTTTTGTATCAAGGTTAAACTAACCCGACTTTAGAAGTTAAAGCCTGCGGTAAACTCAACCCCTTGGTATTGATGCTCACCAAACAAGTAACTTAGCGAGCCGGTGTATTGGCTGTAGCTAATTTTATTATGTGTGGTTAACTTGCTAAGTTTAAAGCCTATTTCGTTATAGCTTGGAACATACCATTTCATACCACTGAGTACATCAAAGCGATTAATGTAACCGCCAATGTTGTAGTTTTTGCTAGCCGCATAGGTGATGTCACCGCCATTGAGCATGGTGATGTTGTTGAGATCATAAGGTGTTTCAATATCCCCGATTTTAATTTTGCTGGTCACTAAATATGAAACATCATCGGTAATGCCGTAAGTGATGTTGCCATGGGGAATGACCACACGGCTAGCGAGGGCGGTGTCATAAAGCAATGTGCCTGCGCCTAAGTCTGCTGAGCCAACGGCGCCCACGTTTAGGCTAGGGGTTAGTGCCCAAGCAACTTTGCTAGGCGTGCGTAATAGCACATGTGTGAAGCCCATGCCTAATGCTACTGAGTAGGAGGTGGCCGATTGTATTTGTTGGTAGGTAATCGGTGCATCAACAATCAGCGCATTGTTATCGTTAAAGTAATGTGTGTACTTCAACGGTAGGCTGGCACTTCTAACACTGAAGCCATTGTTGGTCACGTCGCTGTACGAAGGGGTTAATGAAAATAAGTTTAACGAACCTTCGCTAGCATTATTTAACATGCCATTAGCGGCTAGATTAAAATTGCTTTTGGTCAGCTGGGCAAAAAAGCTATTGGGGTTACCGGCTACAGGGTCGATAGCAGTGCTAGACACCCAGTCGTCGGCTAGTTGGGTGAGCAAGCTACCGCCTTTACCTTTTAGCCAGTCGATGAGCTGATCCCAGACATCTTCATTTAGCACTTGAACACTACCAAAGCCACTTTTGGCCGCTAGACTGGCGGTTGCTTTCACAAAGCTTTGGAATTCGTGACATTGTTTATTACCCGAGGCATACAGTAAGCAAAAATGTAGTGTGGCAACACCATGATCAATGCTGCGCTGTACAGTCACATTAACACCACGTAAATTAACGGTGCCGGAGAGGGTTGTGGTGTTTGTGTCATAACCTGGGAAATAAAATCCTATGCGGGCATCTTTAAAGGAATCAAATACGTCCAATATATTCCTGTTGCTGTAAAGATAGATGGAGGTACTCCTGCCTTTTTTTCCATCAGCATATTTTATATCAACTCTTGCCTTGACGAGGTAATCCCCCGTTTGTGTCGCTTGAATGGCGGGTGCGGGATATTGCGGATCTTGAGGGGAACTTGAAGCGAGTGCTAAATTAAAAATCAGTAATAATAGACTGGCGGCGAAAATTTTTGCTAGATGGCGGCGCATGGATTAACTTCCTTGTTTTATGTTTGATGAACTATATTAATATATAGAATGCGCAGTATATCGAGATTTTAGAGCAGAGGCCAGGTGTTTGGTTGCATTGAGGGGTGTTTTGATGCTTGCAGAGCGATAATAACTGTTACATTAGAAAAAAAAGGAGAACGCAACAATCTTTTCATCGTTCGACGGCGTAAAAAAACACCTCGTAAAAAGCGAGGTGTTTTTTATATTAAGTTTGAATTTGGTTAAGCCTTAAAAGTTAAAGCCCGCCGTGAATTCAACCCCTTGGTATTGATGTTCACCAAACAAGTAACTTAACGAGGCGGTGTATTGATTGTAACTAATTTTATTATGCGTGGTTAACTTACTCAGTTTAAAGCCTATTTCGTTATAGCTTGGGATATACCATTTCAAGCCGCTGACAACATCAAAGCGGTTAATGTAACCACCAACGTTGTAGTTTTTGCTTGCTGCATAGGTGATGTCGCCGCCATTTAGCGTGGTGATATTATTAAGATCATAAGGTGTTTCAACATCGCCTATTTTAAGCTTGCTGGTCACTAAATATGAAACATCATCGGTAATGCCGTAAGTGATGTTGCCATGGGGAATGACCACACGGCTGGCGAGGGCGGTGTCATAAAGCAATGTGCCAGCACCTAAGTCTGCTGAGCCCACGACGCCCACGTTTAGGCTGGGAGTTAGTGCCCAAGCAACTTTGCTAGGTGTGCGTAATATCACGTGTGTGAAGCCCATGCCTAGCGCTACTGAGTAGGAGGTGGCCGATTGTATTTGTTGGTAGGTAATCGGTGCATCAACAATCAGTGCGTTGTCGTTGTTAAAGTAATGTGTGTACTTTAACGGCAGGCTAGCACTTTTAACGCTGAAACCATTGTTGGTCACGTCGCTGTATGAAGGCGTTAATGAAAATAAGTTTAATGAACCTTCGCTAGCATTATTTAACATGCCATTGGCGGCTAGATTAAAATTGCTTTTGGTCAGTTGGGCAAAAAAGCTATTGGGGTTACCGGCTACGGGATCAATGGCTGTGCCTGATACCCAGTCGTCGGCTAGTTGGGTGAGTAAGCTGCCGCCTTTACCTTTTAGCCAGTCGATGAGTTGATCCCAAACGTCTTCGTTAAGCACGGGAACTTCACCTAAGCCAGCTTTAGCGGCTAATGATTTAACACTTTGTGTTATGGGGCTTTTGAATTTTTGGCATTCTTGTTTGCCGCTAGAGAATGTTAGGCAAAAATTGAGGGTGGCGACACCATGGTCAATGCTGCGTTGTGCTGTGACATCAACACCGCGAAGATCAATGAGCGCAGAAGATGTCGAGGTGCTGGTCTTGTAATTTTCGAATATATGCTCCAGATTCGTGTCTTTAAAGTCATCAAAAACGTCGGTAATGTTGCGGTTGCTAAATAAGTGCGCTGTCTGCGTGCCTGTTTCACCTTTATTTTGTATTACCACTGTGGCTTTAATAAGGTAGTTACCAGCTATAAGGCCAGGGATGCTTGGGGCGGGGTATTGCGGCGTTTGATCCGCCGTGGAACTCGAGGCCATTGCAAAATTAACTGTCAGCAAAAGCAAGCTGGCGGCGAAAAAATGAGCTAGGTGGCGTAGCATATTAATATCCTTATTAGAGTATGTGAGCAAAATCAAGACCAAGAGTATATCGAGATTCATGCCTTGTGGCTAGGATTTATAAAAAAGTACGCCGCGGGTTTGATTGGCTTAGGCTCTAGGGTTTATACTAGTAAATTTAACTCAGCAATAATATTTTGCAGGCTAGCAAAACGGTCTGGGTTAATGTCTCCGGCTTCAATTGCCGCTGCAATAGCACAGCCTGGCACGTTTTCATGACAGCAATTACGAAACTTACAATGGTTGGCAACCCGCGCAATTTCCACAAAGCCGCGAATAACTTGTAAGGGTGTAATATTTCCCATGGCAAGTTCACGAATGCCCGGGCAATCAATTAAGGCGCTCTGGTGTGGCAAATGAAATAATTTTGCGGTGGTGGTGGTGTGGTTGCCTTCGCGTGAGCGTTCGGACAGCTCGCCAATTTCAATGGCCAAGTCAGGCAGTAAGGCTTTAACCAACGATGATTTGCCCACGCCCGATAGGCCTACAAAAATTGACGTGTGCGCAAGCAGTGATTCGTTAAGCGCGGTTAAGCCTGCTTTTTTAGTCACGCTGGTGTAGTGCACGGCATAGCCTAGCTTTTCATAATAAGTCAATGAGGCTTGAATTGTTGCTAGTACTGCTGCATCGAGCAAATCGGTTTTGTTAAACACAATGATGGGCGTTATGTCTTGCAACTCTGCTAGTAATATATAGCGGTCTAGCACGTTCATGGCGCGAGGCGGTTCGGTGGCGACCACAATGTAAAGTTGATCAATATTTGATGCTATTAATTTTTGCCCATCATATTTATGGTAGCGAAATAATTGCGTACTGCGCGGTTGCACGGCCACAATAACGCCGTTGCCATGTTCATCTTGGCTCCACACCACGCGGTCACCTACGGCAATGGGGCCAAGATTGCGCCGCGCATGGCAATGCACAATGCTGCCGTCGTTTGTTTCCACATCAATATGCTGCCCAAAATGCGCGATTAGCAGGCCGGTTTGGGTGTTGGTTAAGGATGCATCATCGGCTTGTGCTTGCTCGATTGCACGCGCACGTTTTTGTGCTTGCCCTTTGGCAATGCGAGCTTGTTGGCGTTTGTTGAGTTTGCGTTTTTCCATGCCAGTTATTCTAGCCATAAGCTTGAATAAAGTATACCTTTATAGCGATTTCCGCTAAAATGACGCTTCATTTTACCAGAAGGTTGTTAGCTATGTTACGTTTCATGCGCGGGCCAATTTTAGGCCTTATTGGTGGGTTATTATGGATTATCATTAGTGTTTTTTGGATGTCAATTTTTTTTCTAATTGCCTTTATTAAACTAATTGTTCCCATACGTTATTTTCGTGATGGTTGTTCGTGCATGCTAGAAGATATTGCCAGCAGCTGGATTTGGACTTGCACCAGTTTTATTAATTACGTGCTGGGTGTTAAGTGGGAAATTGTTGGCGATGTAAATTTACGCATGGACGCTTGGTATCTGGTGATTTCCAATCACCGATCGTGGACAGATATTTTAGCGGTGATGCAAGCGTTAAATAAAAAAATTCCTTTTCTAAAATTCTTTTTGAAAAAAGAATTAATTTATGTGCCGTTGCTGGGTTTTGCCTGGTGGGCTTTAGATTACCCCTTTATGAAACGCTACAGTAAAAGTGTTTTAAAAAAGAAGCCCCACTTGCGGGGTAAAGATGTTGAAACGACGCGCAAGTCGTGTGAAAAATTTAAAAAAATGCCCATTTCAGTGATGAACTTTGTTGAAGGCACACGTTTTACGCCAGAAAAAAATAAGCAAACCAATGCTAAATTCAAGCATTTGCTGGCGCCTAAAGCCGGTGGCATTGCTTACACCTTGCAAGCTTTGGGTGAGCATATAACAGAAATTATAGATGTAACCATTATTTACCCAACAGGCGTAAATAGTTTTTGGGATTTGCTGTGTGGGCGCATTAGCAATATAAAGATTTGTTTGCGCACGCTGCCTATAACCCCTGAATTAATAGGCGATTATCAAAATGACAAGCAATTTCGCGTCACCATTCAGGCTTGGTTAAATAAGTTGTGGCACGAAAAAGATGCCTTACTGGCTAAGGAACTTGAGTAGTTGGTTGCTGTTTATTTAGTGGGCGGTGCAGTACGTGATCAACTGCTGAACCTGCCCACAAAAGATCGTGACTACGTGGTGGTGGGCAGCTCAAAAGCTGAAATGCTGGCGCAAGATTATTTGTGCGTGGGAAAAGATTTTCCGGTATTTTTGCATCCTAAAACCAAAGAAGAATATGCCCTCGCACGCACCGAGCGTAAAGTGGCGCCAGGCTATGCGGGGTTTGAATTTTGCGCCGATGCTAGCGTAACCATTGAAGAAGATTTATCGCGCCGAGATTTAACCATTAATGCGATTGCCCAAAGTGAAACCGGTGAATTAATTGATCCCTATCACGGTGTGCAAGATATCGAGTGGCGGGTGTTGCGCCATGTGTCGCCCGCGTTTGTGGAAGATCCCGTGCGCATTTTGCGCGTTGCACGTTTTGCGGCACGCTTTGCGCCGCTAGGCTTTAAAGTGGCTGAGGCCACCTTGGGGCTAATGCAGACGATGGTGCAACAAGGCGAAGTTGATGCGTTAGTGTCAGAGCGGGTGTGGCAAGAGTTTGTGAAAGCGTTGGGTGAAAGTGTGCCAACAGAATTTTTTCAGGTGTTACAAGCTTGCGGTGCACTGACCAAAATATTCCCCGAGCTTGAGCCTAACATTGAACCCGTGCAAGCTGCCTTGGCAGATGCCGCCAAGCAAACGAGTGGCGCGCAATTTCGGTTTGCGCTAATGTGCTTACCCTTATCAAGTGAAGCCTTGCAGACCTTGTGCCAACGCCTGAATGTGCCAACGGAGTTTAAAACCCTGGCCAAGCGCCTGCTTACTCACTACCCAACCTTAACCACTTTAGATTCACCGCACGGTTATTTGAATTTGCTCGAAAAGCTCGATGCTTATCGGCGCCCAGCACATTGGCAAAATTTCGTGTGTTGCCTAGAATATTTGCATACCGCTGCGTCGATAGTTGCGCGCTTGCAGCAAGCTTATGCTGCCACCGTTGACGTGAAGGCACAGCCTTTTATTAGCCAAGGTTATAAAGGCGCGGCGATTGGTGAGAAAATTCGTCAACAGCGTTTACAGCAAATTCAACAAGCGTTGTTTGGTTAGATATCCCCATCGCGACGGGTATATTAAATTGCGTATGGCTGCAGGGCAAACGCGCTTTAAATCATGACTTTCCCTCCCATACCGTCGCTACGCTTCTCGCAACGACGGACTTTTTTTCAAGCGAGCAAATTTAGTGGCGATAAACATTTTCTTACAAACTAGGTTTACAATATGACGGGAGCTATAGCGCATACGCCCTGCGTATGGCTGAACAAAAACATAAATTTAATGGCAAAATATTCAAAGTTGTCTATATTTAAAAAACAATCACAAAAATTTAGGAAATGTTGAGATGAGAACATACAAAAAAACCTTACTAACCGTTGGATTAGCGGTAGGCTTGATTTGTGGCGCTAATGTTTTAATGGCAGCTGGTGTTGGTGGCGGAGCTCAGAAAGCGGCTCAGTCTCAGGCTAAAGCCAAAATTGATTTTATAAGTAAAAGCCAAGTTAAAAAGGTGATAAATCCAAATTCTAAGGCAGCCAGATGGGATAAAGCGATCGATCATGGGAAGACATAACTTCATTGATGACAGTTATTTTCACTGAGGGGTAAGAATGCCAGAAGCCATGTTATGGCTCTGCTTACCCCCTCAGCACAAATTTTTTCAACAATATCTTGTAGTTAACCGCCAAGGTTAGTCACAATCTGCCGTATTGCGCAGAAAACAACCGGCCTTATTTGTGCGACATCTCTGATAGTGGCGTGAGCATTGTCTCAGGTGGGCATGTCCTTCTTTAAATAAATATAATTAAATCAATGGGTTAATGCTAAGTTGTTGATTTTATAAGCTAAGTCTTTGTTTTATATGTATAAATCACTACTTGCATTGGGTAGGCTATTTTCCTAAAATGTTCTTGGCGTCGCGGAGAGAGACTACTTAATTGGCTCAACACAGGAAGGTTGGCCATTTAAGAAGACACGAAGCCGAATTTAGAAAGGATACTACTCTGGTCAAGGACGGCGAGCTCGGGGTGACAGGACGTTACCCCTTTTTCATGCTTCCCCACACCAAACCCAGTGCCACCACCAAAAACCCCACCAAAAACACACCAGACCATTGTGCCATATTCAGGCTTAAAAACTGCCAATGCACCACCGCGCAATCACCGCTGCCATAAAATAGCACTTTTAAGGTTTCGTGTAGTGGGAAATTGTAAAGCATAAAATTAAGGCCGGGCGCACAGGCTGGCGCTTGCCCAGCGGGTAAATGTTGTAACCAAACTTGTCGGCCGACGAGCATTAAACCAAACAGGGAAAATATCACCAGTAAAATATTGCAAACGTTACGCCATGTTTTACGCAGCGCGGCAAGCAGGCAGGTTAGGCCCAGCAAATAAAATGCCAGGCGTTGCATCATGCAAAGCGGGCAGGGTTGAATGCCTTTTACATATTGAAAATAGTACACTGTGCCAAGCAGAGCTGCACAAACCAAAATGCCGAGTAAATAAATTTTTTGTTTCATGCTGTAATTCTAACCAGAAATCAGGGCAAACGCACTATAAATCCCGTCATGTTGTAAGATAAGGTCTATTATTACTAAATTTTTTCGTTTGAAAAAAAGTACGTCTTTGCGTTCCTCGCAACGACGGGTTGGGGGGATTGGTTCGCCAAAGCTGCAGGTCAATCACTTAAAAAACTACGTCGCTACGCTCCTTGCAACGACGGCTCGGGGGGATTGGTTCGCCAAAGCTACAGATCAATCTCTTAAAAGCACGTCGTTGCGAGGAGCATCGCGACGCGACAATCTCCTGCCACAGTCGCGCTCTATTTTAAGAAAACAATAGCCTGCAGAAGATTGCCGCGTCGCTACGACGGCTCGGGGGATTGGTTCGCCAAAGCTACAGATCAATCACTTAAAAAACTACGTCGCTGCGCTCCTCGTAACGACGGGTTGGGGGGATTGGTTCGCCAAAGCTGCAGGTCAATCTCTTAAAAGCACGTCGTTGCGAGGAGCATCGCGACGCTCCTCGCAACGACGGGTTGG
>JAWUVP010000022.1:0-12943 GCA_034112285.1 Gammaproteobacteria bacterium | reverse complement strand
GCCGGTGTGATTCGCGAACACGGCGGCGAACCGCTAATGTGGAAAACAGGTCACTCATTAATTAAACAAAAAATGCAAGCTACCGGCGCACCGTTAGCGGGTGAGTTAAGTGGACATGTGTTTTTTAAAGAACGTTGGTTTGGTTTTGATGATGGCTTGTATACTGCGGCGCGTTTGTTAGAAATTTTAACAAAGACTGAAAAATCTTGTGAAGCGGTGTTTGCCGCGCTACCAAATGGAATTAGTACGCCTGAAATTAATGTGCCGATGGCGGATGATAAGAAATTTACTTTTGTTGACCGGCTGATTGCTAACGCAAATTTTGCCGACGCAGAGCTGATAACGTTAGATGGCATGCGGGTTGAATTTGCTGATGGTTGGGGATTGGTGCGTTGTTCTAATACGACTCCGAATTTGGTGTTACGGTTTGAGGCGGATAGTGATGAGGCTTTGGTTCGGATTCAGGGGGAGTTTGAAAAGGCGATGTTGAAAGAAGGGGCGGATGTGGTTTTGGGGTTAGCGCGATGAACGCTACCTTTTCAAGCCACGCCGTAAATATGTGTCGGGGTAGGCTTTGGGTTAGCGCGATGAACGCCACCTTTTCAAGCCACGCCGTGAATACATCCCTGTAGGCTCCGCGCCGGCGTCCTGCCGGCGAGGGGCTTGAAAAGGTAGCATTCATCACGCCCGCAAAGCCTGTTGGGGGCGGAGGGAGAAGGAGCTCGCTGCGCTCGGATGTTTTTGATTTTTTTCATTGTCGCGTTGCTCCTCGAAAAAATAACGGCCCCCTCGTCGCTTCGCTTCTCGCAACGACATGCAGCGGAAGATGCAAGTGATAAGATAGGATTGGAATCTCAGTCTATTTCTGAAGATTGCCGCGTCGCTTCGCTTCTCGCAACGACGAGCAGCGGAAGATGCGAGTGACATGATAGGGACGGACACCTTATTCAAGGAACAACACGCCAAAGAAAAATAAAAACAGTCGAGTGCAACTCGCCCCTCTTTTTCAAGAAGCACAGCGCCAAAGAAAAAATCAAAAACATCCGAGCGCAGCGAGCTCCTTCTCACTCCCCACCACACAGGCTTTGCGAGGCGTGATGAATGCTACCTTTTCAAGCCCCTCGCCGGCAGGACGCCGGCGCGGAGCCTACAGGGATGTATTCACGGCGTGGCTTGAAAAGGTGGCGTTCATCCCGCCCCCCCAGCAAAGCCACCCCCTACAACTGATCGATCTTAGCCGCACAGATAAAGTCATTCTCCGACAACCCATCAATCGCATGCGTCATAAACGTCACATGACAATAGTTATAACCCACTTCCATATCCGGATGATGTCCTTCTTGATTGGCTATCCATGCCACTGCATTCACAAACGCCATGGTGTGGTAAAAATCTTTAAAGCTGAAATCTTTGCGAATCGTTTTTTGGTTATCACTCAATTGCCAACCCTCAACTCTGGGCAGCATCACCGTAAGGTCTTCGCTGCTCATGGGGGCAACACCGCCCTCACAGGGTTTACATGTTTTGTCGTTTAAATTGCAAGCACTCATGGTTTGTCTCCTTTAACAGACATGTTCTTTGATTACCAAGTTAGGGCGTTCAATATCGCCCAGCTCAATGGCTTTATAAATTAAGGGTTTTAAATCGGTATCTTGTATGGTGTATAAATCATCTAGGCTATCTAGATAGTAATATAAACTTTGTACTTCAAAATGATTGTATGGGGTGCGCATGGCGGTTAAAAAATCTAGTGGCTGCCTATTGGCGTTGGGATCTTCGACCGATGAAATCGTTTCTTGTTTTGATGATAAAATACCGCCACCACAAACTTCAAACCCGGTTTTACTTTTAACTAAACCAAATTCCACGGTAAACCAAAACAAGCGAGCAGCAATGGTAATTTCTTCTGGCTTGGCACTTAACGCAAACTTGCCATACCACTCAATAAAATCTGCGTAGGCTTGATGGGTTAACAAAGGGCAGTGGCCGTAAAATTCGTGAAATAAATCAGGCTCAGATAAATAGTCTAAATCTTCTGGCGTGCGCACAAAGCTGGCTGCGGGAAATTTTTTGTTGGCCAGTAAAGTATAAAAATCTGTGTCAGGAATCATGGCGGCTACCGGCACTACTGACCAGCCGGTGGTGTCTTGCAACACTTCATTTATATCACTGCACTGGGGAACACGATCGCGTGGTAAGTTTAACGTGGCTAGGCCATCCATAAACGCTTGGCAAGCACGGCCTTGCACCACTTTATCTTGGCGCTCAATTAAGGTTTGCCAGGTTTTATTTTCGGTGTCGCTAAAATCAATTATGCCTTGTGCGTTGGCTTGCTTGGCAATATATTGGCTCATACTTTCACTCCGTATTGTTCATGGTAGGCTTGCATGAGTTCGGCTTCATCAAAGCGATGATGTTGTTGTAAATAAGTAATAATATTGTCAAAGCTCACAATGCTCACCACCGGCACGTTGTATTGCTCTTCAACTTCTTGAATAGCGGAGGCTAAGCCTTGGCCACGCTCTTGGCGATCTAGCGCGACCACAACTCCTGAAAAAATAGCCTCGGCACTTTTTAGCAGCGTGATGGATTCACGAATGGCTGTGCCTGCGGTGATCACATCATCAATTACCAGCACGCGTTGCTGTTGTAAATTAGCGCCGACAAGCTGGCCACCTTCGCCATGGGTTTTGGCTTCTTTGCGATTATAAGCATAAGGAACATCTTTTTGGTGGCTCATGGCAATGGCCGTTGCGGCGGCTAGCGGAATGCCTTTATAAGCAGGCCCATAGAGCACATCAAATGCTAGGTTTGTGTCGTTGATAGCGGCGCTGTAGCTTTGGCCGAGCATTTGTAAATCTTTGCCGGTGTTAAATTCACCCGCATTAAAAAAATAGGGGCTTTGGCGTCCAGATTTCAAGGTGAAATCACCAAAACGTAAGACGTTACGTTCAACGGCATAGTGAATAAAGTCATATTGATAGGGATGCATAATGTGGCCTGTTATTTTGTGCGTTGAAAGTGTAAGGTAATTTTTGGGTAGAGACAAATCTTAACTGGCTGAAATGATTTTTTTGCGTATAATTTGCGCATCAATAACCAACCGAGGATGCTATGCGCGTTATTTCCCTAAATATAAATGGTATACGTGCTGGCGCGCGCAAAGGTTTTTTTACGTGGCTCGCTGCGCAGCAACCCGACGTGGTGTGCTTGCAAGAAATAAAAGCGATGGAAGAGCAGTTAACCGATGCGGTGTTTTTTCCTGAGGGCTATCACCGGTATTTATTTTCGGCCGAAAAGAAAGGTTACAGTGGCGTGGCCATTTACTGCAAACAAAAACCGAATAAAGTGCATGATGGTTTAGGATTTGAATTGGCCGACAGCGAAGGGCGTTATATTCAAGCCGATTTTGATGGCCTAAGCGTGGCGTCATTGTATTTACCCTCGGGCACTTCGGGTGAGGAACGCCAAACACAAAAATATCATTTTATGGATAAGTTTGCTGAAACCTTAAAAAGTTTTAAACGTAAACGCCGTGAGTTTATTATTTGTGGTGATTACAATATCGTGCATAAAGAAATTGATATTAAAAACTGGAAGGGTAATAAAAAGAGCTCAGGCTGTTTGCCCGAAGAGCGCGCATGGCTGGACGAATTATTTTATTCGCAAGGCTGGGTGGATGCGTTTCGTGAATTAAATGTAGAGGCCGAGCAATATACGTGGTGGTCTAACCGCGGCAATGCGCGGGCGAACAATGTGGGTTGGCGAATTGATTACCAAGTGGTGTCACCCGGTTTAAAAGATCAGCTTGTTTCAACAAGTGTCTATAAAGATAGCTGGTTTTCTGACCATGCACCTTTAATTGTCGATTATAAATAGAGCTTGCTGCACAATGCGTATCCCCCACTTTTTAAAAGGTGGGGGATAGCTTCAGAAGGGTGCTTTTTAGGCGACTAAGTGGGTTAAATCTTTTTCCACTGCGGCTTTTTGCATTTCAATTAACTGCCCAATACCATGCGCACCGAGCTGGACCATGCCGTTAAATTCATCCATAGAAAAGGCTTCACCTTCCGCGGTGCCTTGCACTTCAATAAACTGACCGGTTTCTGTCATGACAATATTCATATCTGTTTCGGCGTTGCAATCTTCAGGATAATCTAAATCAAGAATCGCGGTGTTTTTATAAATGCCGGCAGACACTGCGCCAACAAATTGTTTGAAAGGATTTTCCTTAATTTTTTTATTAGCCAGCATCCAAGTAATGGCGTCATACAAGGCTATGCAAGCGCCGGTGATCGCAGCGGTGCGGGTGCCGCCATCGGCTTGAATCACGTCGCAATCTACGTTGATGGTAAAGTCACCGAGCTTGGTTAAATCCACGGCGGCGCGTAGTGAGCGGGCAATTAGGCGTTGAATTTCCATGGTGCGGCCACTTTGTTTGCCGGTGCTCGCTTCACGGCGCATGCGTGAGCCGGTTGAGCGTGGCAACATGCCATATTCAGCGCTAACCCAGCCGCGGTTATCGTGTTGCTCTTTGAGCCAACGGGGCCGACCTTTTTCAACGCTGGCATTGCACAATACATGCGTGTCACCAAATTGAATCATCACCGAACCTTCGGCATGTTTGGTGTAGTTGCGGCTAATTTTAATAGGGCGTAATTCGTTGTTTTCACGTTGACTTGGGCGCATGAATTCCTCTTGTGTAATAAAAATTGATGTGTAGTATAGCATCTCAATAACAAGGCAAGAAGCTATTTACTTGGCGAATTGCTATTGATCTTTAGCTAAATCATTTCAAGGAATTTTTATGATCAAAAGTATGACCGCTTTCGCACGCAAACAAACACAAGGTGATTGGGGCACTGCGATTATAGAAATTAAAACGGTTAACCACCGCTATCTCGATATTAATTTACGCACCCCAGAAGCGGTGCGCGATTTAGAAATGCCATTGCGCGAGGCCATTCGTAAGCAGCTGCAACGCGGCAAGGTAGATTTTACCTTACGTTACAGCCAAAGCAGCAGCACAGATTTGCAATTAACCCTAAACGAAGCGCTTTTGGTGCAGCTCATCAACGCGGCAGACAAAGTTGAAAGCTATTTACCGGCGAGCACACAATATGGCGCCATGGATTTACTGCGCTGGCCCGGTGTTATTCAAGCGAATGAAGGCGACTTAACCGTTATACAAAAACACTTGTTAAGCTTGGCCGGTGAAACTTTAATTGAACTCAACAATGCACGTGAGCGTGAAGGCTGCGCCTTAACAGAGTTAATTCAACAACGTTTAACCGCCATTGACGCCCAAGTAGAACTAGTGAAGCCGCGCATTGGCGAAGTGATGGCGCAACAACGCCAAAAGCTGCAAGAGCGCATTAGCGAGCTAGAAGTGAGTGTTGATCCTGAGCGCCTAGAGCAAGAGCTCGTGTTGCTGGCGCAGCGCATTGATGTGAGCGAGGAATTAGACCGCCTCATAACGCACACTAAAGAAGTACAGCATGTGCTAAACAAAGGGGGCACCGTAGGGCGCCGGCTAGATTTTTTGATGCAAGAACTTAACCGCGAAGCCAACACGCTGGGGTCTAAATCGATTGACTCGGCCATGACCCAGGCGTCGATAGAAATGAAAGTCTTGATTGAACAAATGCGCGAACAAGTGCAAAACATTGAATGATAAGGATGACTGGAAAACCCTTTTCAGTATATAATCGCGCCAATGTTTATTGGGTGAGCTTATGACAACTACTTCTCCACAAAAAGGCACGTTATACACCGTGGCGGCGCCATCGGGTGCGGGCAAGACCAGCCTGGTGAAAGCCTTGGTCGAACGATTGGATAATTTATTCGTTTCAGTCTCTCATACCACGCGTGTGCAACGCGATGGCGAGCAAAACGCCGTGGCTTATCATTTTGTAGACAAGCCCGTGTTTGATGCTATGCGTGAGCAAGGCGATTTTCTAGAGCATGCAGAGGTGTTTGCCCACCAATATGGCACCTCACGCAATTGGGTTGAGCAGCAATTGCAGCAAGGCAAGCATGTTATTTTGGAAATTGACTGGCAAGGCGTGCGCCAAATTAAACAAAAATTCCCCGATTGCGTACGCGTCTTCATTTTGCCGCCTTCCATTGAAGTGCTGCAACAGCGCTTGCACGGCCGCGGCCAAGACAGCGCTGAGATTATTGCCGCCCGCATGCAAGCCGCCCGCAATGAAATAGCCCATCACGCCGAAGCCGACTATTTAATCGTAAACGACGATTTCGAAGCCACGCTAGCTGACCTAAGCACCTTGATTACCCACCAAGCCCTCCCTAGCGCCCAAGCGCGCGAGGTTAACGAAGTGTTGGCAGCGAGTTTATTAGTTACAGAATAAGTTCGTCAAAAACCTTTTATAATCAAGCCATTACCTGCTTTTAACGTGATTTTTTCGTTGCAATAAGCCTCGCGACGCAGTAATCTGGACAACTTAAATCATCTCCCTACGCCTTGATTGCACAAAAATAATGCAATCCACGGCCTTTTATGCTAAAATTTTGAACAATTATAAAAATAATAAAGGTAAATCTTATGGCATATGGATGGGAAGGGTGTGGGCAAGTTCGGGATGTAATGACGGGTGGAGCAGGGCGCTTTGGGCGCGCTGGATTTGGGCAAGCGCGTTCAGGTGTCCCGCAGCGTGTGGGACACAGGATAAATTTTCCTGCGGAAACAATAAATGCGCCAGAGGCCAGAAATCTATTATTAGATTCTATTCGTTTACTTCATGATGAAACACTTTTTTTAGATGATGATTTTCATTTCATTGGTCAGCCAGGATTTGCGAGAAATATTGAGTGGGACAAGCCGCAATTTGATCTTCCGGCTATCCTGGCGTATTTAAAAAAATTATTTATTGAAACTGACCTCATCTCGCCAAATGATAACTTATTATTAGCTTTGCTGGTATTCCAAAAAGCCGCGTGCTTCGAAAGTGTGCTAGGTAATTTAACCGGGCTTGCAGTGCTCGAAGCTAACACAACGTATAAATTAGGCACAAAAAAAATATTCTTAACCGGCAATTCCGATAGAAATGATAAAGTACAGATAACTTACTCGCAAATCATCGAAGGTTTTGAGTCTATGTTTGACGATGGGCTATCATATAGGCACCCAGCCTTTTTAACAGTATCATATGAGTTAACGGGGGGGAATGGTTTAGCAGCTATTCAACTCGGCGCGGTAAAGTGTGAGCTTTATGCGAGTGCAGAACATCATGGTGCGACAGGCATGGATTTAAAAACCGAAATTGAAGCCGTTTGGCGTGAGACGCAAAAACTTATGTTGCCACAGCCTAAAATGACTTTAGATGATTTTAAATTGAAGATAGCCTCTTTTTACAAAACTCAAAACTGGACAGGTCCACAGCTTCAAAATAGTATTCAAAGCCTATCGGGTATCTTATCTTGATTGTTGTAAGAGCACATTTCAATATTACGATAATCTACTGAAGATTGCCGCGTCGCTACGCTTCTCGCAATGACGTGCGGGTATAAATTTACAATGTGCAGCGTAGCCCGTCGTAGCGACGCGCACCACCGACACAGGTCAATCTCTTGCTACAGGCAAAAATTTTGCCGCATCGTAATACCCTTGATAATAATAGAGTCAAAAAATAAAAATCAAGCCGAGCGCAGCGAGCTCTTTCTAGTCTCCATCCCCACAGGCTTTGCGGGCGCGATGAATGCTACCTTTTCAAGCCCCTCGCCGGCAGGAGGCCGGCGAGGAGCCTACAGGGACGTATTCACGGCGTGGCTTGAAAAGGTGGCGTTCATCGCGCAAACCCCAAAGCCCTGCCTTATGCTCAACAATATTACTAGCCAAACCCACAGAATTTCGGTATAATCCCCGCCTTTCGGCTTATGTGGAGAATAACAATGGCTAGAGTAACTGTTGAAGATTGCTTAAAAAATGTTAAGAATCGTTTTGAATTAGTATTGGTGGCGTCTAAACGCTCACGTGAGTTAATGCTCACAGGCAAAGAACCTTTTGTTGAGTGGGATAATGACAAGGCTACTGTTGTTGCATTGCGCGAAATTGCTGAGGGGCATATCACGGCTAAAATTTTAGATGAGGCGCATATTTTGACGCCTGAACCTGAAATTGTGTTTGAAGTGAATGAACCTGAGAGCAAAGAGGCAGCAAGCCATGTTAGTGCGGATGATGACTTATTGATGGTGGCGAGCCCTGAGCCTGTAGCGCCTGTTTTGCCTTTAGAGCCAATGGTGTCTGCTGAGTCTGAATAAGGTACATATTCAATAACATTTAGTGTAAAATACCCAGGGTGGACTTATACAAAGTCCACCCTTTTTTATGTATATAATTAGCTTACGCAATCACCAATCAGATAGAAATATTTAATGTGCGCAAGTCCTATAACTTAACCTAAATGGCTTCGTGTGTCCTATTTTTCAAAGCTCAAAAAACAGCTCAAAAAGTACTTAGATAAAGATGAAATCAAACAGATTTATGAAGCTTATCTATTGGCTGAAAAAGCCCACAAAGAACAAAAACGCCAAACCGGCGAACCTTATATTATTCACCCTGTGGCGGTGGCCACAACCTTAGCCGAAATGAACATGGATGCACAGACCGTTATGGCGGCCTTGATGCACGATGTGATTGAAGATACGCTGGTTGATAAATCCGAAATTCTCGAAAAGTTTGGCCCGGCCGTTGCCGACTTAGTGGATGGGGTGAGTAAGCTTACTCAAATTTCCTTTGCTAATAAAGCTGAAGCGCAGGCAGAAAACTTTCGTAAAATGGTTTTGGCCATGGCGAAAGATTTGCGGGTTATTTTAGTTAAGCTTGCCGATCGCTTGCATAACATGCAAACCTTATATGGTGTCTCTGCCGAAAAACGTCGTCGCGTAGCACGCGAAACCTTAGAAATTTATACGCCACTTGCTAACCGCTTAGGCATGCATAAGTTGCGCACGGAACTAGAAGATTTATGTTTTGCCGCACTGTATCCTGATCGCGAAAAAGTGCTGCGTAATGCCGTGCGCAAAATGCGTGGTAATCGCAAAGAAGTGATTGATGTTATTGAGCGCGCTATTGTGGATGTGTGCGCAAAGAATAATTTAATGAAAATAGAAGTGGAAGGGCGCGAAAAACATTTATACAGCATCTACCGTAAAATGCGTGACCGACGTTTGTCACTGCATGAGATTATGGATGTGTATGCGTTTCGGATTAGCGTGGATTCGGTTGAAGACTGCTACCGCGTGTTGGGCTATACGCACAATTTATATAAGCCTGTGCCAGAACGCTTTAAAGATTACATTGCTATTCCAAAAGCCAATGGTTATCAGTCATTGCATACTACCTTGTTTGGGCCGTATGGCGTGCCCATCGAAGTTCAAATTCGCACCTTAGGTATGCATGAAATGGCCGAGCATGGCATTGCCGCACATTGGGTTTATAAATCTGAATCACCCATGTCAAACACGGAAACACAAGTGCGCGCACAGGCGTGGATGAAAGATTTATTAGAGATGCAAAAAAGTTCAGCCAACCCGATGGAGTTTGTTGAAAATGTTAAAATTGATTTGTTCCCCGATGAGGTGTACGTGTTTACGCCTAACGGTGAAATTTTAGAATTGCCACAAGGTGCAACCCCAATTGATTTTGCGTTTGCACTGCATACGGGTTTGGGTAACTGTTGTGTTGCTGCAAAAATTGATCGTCAATACGCGTTATTAAGCACGCCTTTAGTCAATGGACAAACCGTAGAGATCATCACCATTCCCGATGGCCGGCCCAACCCGTCTTGGTTAGATTTTGCTATTACAGGTAAAGCTCGCAGTGCGATTCGACATTATTTTAAAAAGCAACGTCGCAGTGAATCGATTGATCTTGGTTCGGCATTACTCAAAAAAGCCTTGCTTGAAGAAGCGGTGGTATTGGCCGATGTGCCCAGCTTTGCTTTAAAACGTGTGCTACAACAGTCCGAATTTGAAACCGAAGAACAAATGTTTGAAGCAATTGGCTTAGGTAATTACACCTCGAGAATATTGGCCTGTCGGCTTATAGAAGCTATTCAGTCTGCTGACACCGAGGCGCCGCGCGACGAAGAAAAAGTAGTTGAGCCGATGTCTATTCGCGGCACCGAGGGTGTGGTGGTGAATTTAGCGAAGTGTTGCTATGCCATTCCTGGTGATCCTATTGTTGGACGTTTAACGTCTGGCAAAGGGATGGCGGTGCATGCTGAAGTGTGTGCTAACGTGCGTGATTTAAAAGAAAAACCCGAGCAATATATTCCACTGCGCTGGGAAGTTGAAACGCATAAAGAATTTTTAAGTAAAATTTCTATTGAAGCGACTAATCGTCCGGGAATGTTGACTGAAATCACCAATATTATTTCACAAAGCGGCAGTAATATTGAAGATTTGTTTTTGCACAGTATCAACGAAGCGAATCGCAGTTTAATGGTGTTGTTAACTGTGCGTAACAAAGAACATTTAAATAAAATTATCCAGCGTATCGGAAACTTGAAGACGGTATCAAAAATCAAACGAGTGAGAAATTAAATGAGCGAATTAGAAACCTTATTGCAAAATGTTTATCAAAGCGAAGGCGCCGAAGCGGATGCCAATAAATTTTACGTGGCTTTTTTTCGCACCACCTTATTTATGCCGGCCAATTTGCAAGACGATAAAGATGAACCTTTTTCGCCGCTGTTCACCGAAGAAGAGGGTAAGTTTTTTGTTTCAGTTTTTGACACGCTTGAAGGCTTAAAAACCTGGATTGAGCCTGAGTATAGCGAAATTGATTACGTAGAAATTTTGGGCGCTGATGTTTTGCGTTGCATTGGTACTGAGCAAGTTTATTTATGTTTGAACCCGGGCGAAAAACTTTATAAAGAATTTGCCCCTGACGAAATTCAACGTTTAAAAATGATGGTGGTTAAGCTTGATTCGCTCAAGAAAAAAATGTCCGGAAAATCTGCTAACACGGCATGAATTTATCCGCATTAAAAGGCGTTGGCCCTAAAACGGCAAATTTATTAAATGCGATTGACGTGCACAGCGTTGAAGATATCTTATTTCATTTACCTTTTCGTTACCAAGACCGAACCCGTGTGGTGGCCATTGCCGACTTACGCCCGGGTGATTCTGCAGTGCTGGAAGGCGTGGTGCAAGATTGCAGCATAAAGTTTGCTCGCAAGCGTCAATTAGTAGTGAGTTTAGAAGATGCTAGCGGTGTAGTGCAGTTAAAATTTTTTCATTTTAATGCTGGCCAACAAAGGGCCTTAGCGGTGGGCACTAAGCTGCGTTGTTTTGGTGAGGTTAAATTATTTGGCCGTCAACTGCAAATTATTCACCCTGAGTATCGGCCGGTAGATGCAGCGACGGCTGTTGAAGAAAGCTTAACGCCGGTGTATCCCACCACCGATGGCTTGCAGCAAAAATTGTGGCGCAAATTGACCGCCCAAGCCTTGAACTATATCCCTTTAGCCACGAGCAGCTTAGAAATATTACCCGCGCCTTTGCGCGAGCGATGGGAATTACCGAATTTAATTGATTGCCTGCATCACATTCACCGACCAGCGCCAGATGCAGATCAAAACTTATTACTAGAAGGTTTGCATCCTTGGCAGCAACGCTTAGCGTTTGAAGAGTTGTTGGCTCATCAAGTAAGCTTGCAGCAGTTACGTGAAAAAACGCAGCGTCTTGAAGCACACGCGTGCGACGTGGAAAAAGCAAAAAGCGTGCAGCAAAAATTTTCTAAGGCATTGCCGTTTAGTTTAACGCAAGCTCAGAAAATCGCATGGCAAGAAATTAGCGCCGATTTAACGCAGGCACATCCCATGATGCGTTTGGTACAAGGTGACGTGGGCTCGGGAAAAACCGTGGTTGCCGCCTTTGCTGCTTTACAAGCCATTGCCAGCGGTTTCCAAGTGGCCATTATGGCACCAACGGAATTGCTAGCCGAACAACATTTTGAACAATTCACAACGTGGTTTTCTGATTTAGGTATCACCACTGCCTGGCTTGCCGGTAAATTAAAAGTAGGCCCGCGGCGAGAAATGTTAGCGTTAATTGAGTCGGGCGAGGCTAAGTGTGTTGTGGGCACGCATGCCTTGTTTCAAAAAAAGGTAACGTTCAATAACTTAGCTTTAATTGTGATTGATGAGCAGCATCGTTTTGGCGTGGCACAACGTCAAGCGTTGCGCAGCAAAGGTATTGAAGAGGGAATTTTTCCGCATCAATTAATTATGACGGCAACGCCGATTCCACGTACTTTGGCGATGACGGTTTATGCCGATTTAGATACTTCGGTTATTGACGAATTACCGCCTGGGCGCACACCGATTAAAACCGTAGTCATTAATAATCAACGTCGCGCTCAAGTAGTTGAGCGCATTCAATCGCTGTGCGTAACGGGCGGCCAGGTTTATTGGGTGTGTCCTTTAATTGAGGAGTCTGAGCAGTTAGATTGTGAGGCGGCAGAAAGTATTGCGGTCAAATTAACAAAAAAACTTCCCGAGCTTAACGTAGGCTTGGTGCACGGGCGCATGAAGCCGGAGCAAAAACAATTATTAATGCAGCAATTTAAAGCGGGCGAAATTGATGTGCTTGTCGCCACAACGGTTATTGAGGTAGGTATTAACGTGCCCAATGCCACGCTAATGGTGATTGAAAATACCGAACGGATGGGTTTGGCGCAGTTGCATCAATTGCGTGGTCGTGTTGGCCGGGGTGCGATGGAGAGCCATTGCGTTTTACTTTACCAAGAGCCATTAACCGATACCGCTAAAAAACGCTTAACGGTACTGCGCGACAGTACCGATGGCTTTTATATTGCCGAACAAGATTTAAAGTTTCGCGGCCCTGGCGAGGTGTTGGGTACGAAGCAAACGGGAATGCAACGTTTGCGTATTGCCGATATTATGCGTGATCGAAA
>JAWUVP010000021.1:0-18906 GCA_034112285.1 Gammaproteobacteria bacterium | reverse complement strand
CCAGCGTTGGCAAACTGGTTAGATATCACCATATCCAGCCACTCATATATTACCTATAATGGGTATATCACTGTGTGATAGTTGGTGCTATACTGGCATTAACTACTTGTTTTGGAATGGATTTTTAACATGCTAGGTTGGCCAAAGAAAACGCAAGCGAATGGAATGCTTGGACTCGATATTACCAATGGACAGGTGCACATGGTGAGTGCCAACCTGGTTAAATCACGTCCCAATCTTCTGTCCAGCAAACGCCTCGATTTACCCTCCGATGCCTTCGACATTGATGGCATTGCCAATCATGAACTGTTGCAAGCGCTACTCGCCCCTGAGCTCAGTCAATATGCCAACCAAGCCATCGCCATTAGCCTCAACAACTCGCTATTACAACAACGCCAAATTCAGTGCGATGCAGATTTAAGCGAAGAAGACATTGAAGAAAATGTCGCCTTAGAAATAGAGCGCCAATTTGGCTTTAACGTCGATGACAGTTATTTTGATTTTTCCACCCTTGGGGTCAACCCTGACGATGAAAACTTGCTCAACATTCAAGTCGTAGCCTGCTTACAACAAACAGTAAACGATCGCTATCAGTGGTTAGCAGCCCTAGATTACCCACTACAACTGATTGCTTGCAATGATAATGTTTTGGGAAACCTCCTGCATCATCAAGCACAAGATGAAGCAGCTACCGTTGGCATTATTAATTTCACACCAAACAATGCCGAGCTGGTGATCAATGGCGTAGACTATCAATTACATGACAACCTAACCCTCGATGACGGTGATGATGCCATGCAAAGTGTCGAGTCACTCATCTCACTAGCCGGTGCACAACGCGGTGACGTGCAGCTAGACACGCTCTGGCTTAGCGGGAATATCATGCCGCAAAATGTTGACCTAGTCAGCCTAAGCGACGCACTGGCTTGCGAAACTAAAATCATTTATCCCTTTCAACATTGGTCGACCCCCTCCACTGCACCGGTGAATAAGCAGGGCTACACCCTAGCCGCCGCCACAGTATGGGAGGCACTATTACGATGATGCACTTGAACCTCTTACCTTGGCGCGCCGAAAAACGCGAAGCCATTAAAAAACAATTTTTAACACAGCTCGTTGGCACCCTGCTCATTACCCTGCTTATTATAGGCGCATTACATTGGTCTTTAGCAAAAGTGCGCGATCAACAACAACAGCGCAACGATTACCTCACCACGCAAGAGCAGCGTTACCACAGTCAAATGTTGCGCATTGGCCAGCTACAAAAAACCCGAAAAAGTTTAGAGGCGCGCATGACTATCTTAAGCCAAGTTCAGCAAGCGCGCAGCCTCACGGCCAACCTCTTCAATGCCTTTACCGCTATTATTCCAGACGGCGTTTACTTGTCTGAAATAGAACGTGACGGGGCTGAAATTCAATTTAAAGGCACGGCCGATTCCAATTCACAAGTGTCACAATTAATGCGCCATGTTGATACCTCCCCTTGGCTAAATTCAGCGAAATTAAAAGTAATTAAAGCCAGCGAAAAACATCGCTATCAGCGAGAGTTTGATTTGCGTGCAATGGAACAACGCGCCCCACAACCCACTTCGAGTAAATAACTATGCAAATAGGTAAGCATGACATTCGACAAGACAACATTGGCAGCTGGCCAAGGTCGATACGCATGTCCATGTTAGTGCTCATTGCCTGTGTTATTTTATTATTAGGCTATTGGTTTGACTTGAGTTTAATCACCGGTAAAACCCAAAATTTAAAACGCGAAGAAGCCACCTTGAAAATCACCTTGGCGACCAAGCAACAAGTTGCCGTTAATTTACCTGCCTACGAAAAACAATTAGCCCAGGCTAAGCAGCAACTACAAACCATTACCAAATTACTGCCCAACAAGCAGCAACTCCCCAATTTAATAGAAAACATATCCAAGCTTGGGCAAAACAATAGCCTACGTTTTTTATTATTAAAACCGGAACCCGAAATCTTACATGATTTTTATGCCGAATTTCCTATAGACATAGTGGTGAACGGTAATTTCAAAAACCTGCATCAATTTGTCAGCCAGCTGGCGGTTATGCCGCGCATTGTGAATATTGGCGATTTTAAGCTGAAGCAAACCGACAGCGCCACCCCCAGCCCAACCTTACAATTAGAATTTACCGCAAAAACTTACCGTTTTTTAAGCGAAGCAGAAATAAAAAAACAAAAGGAGGCTAAAGATGCGCAACCCTCGTCTGGCCATTAGCGCCATTGTTTTCTTAAGTTTTTTCTTGTCGGCTTGCAGCCAACAAAAAGACGATGCCGATTTAAAGCAATACGTGCAAATGTTAGAAGCGCGCCCAGCTCCACCTATCACGCCCTTGCCAAATATGCAGGAGCCCAAAATCACGCCGATGCCAAAAGGTCACATACGCGATCCTTTCGCGCCTCAAGTTAGCGCAAAAATGCTCGCCAGCCGTCCCGATGCAGGCCGCAAGCCTGAGGCGCTAGAACAATATCCCTTAGATTCATTAAAAATGGTGGGCACCATAAAAGTAAAGAAAAAATATTGGGCCTTAATTCAAACCCCCAAAGGCTTAAAGCGTGCCACCGTGGGCAACCACATGGGCAAAAAAGCCGGGAAAATAACGCATATCACCCCACAAAAAATTACCTTATCTGAAATGATCCCCAAAGGTAATAACAAGTGGGACAAACGTAACATTGAACTAAATTTAAATGGGTAGTCATTATGTGTAAACGAATTGTTTTTATAATTTGCAGCTTTTTATTTTTTATCGCCAGTAGTAGCTATGCCAACCTTGCGCTAAACAAACTGAACGTGGTGCAAACGCCGGCAGGCAATAGTATTTTGCAATTACATTTTAATAACAAAGTAACTGAAAAGCCAAGCAGCTTTATGATGAAAAACCCCGAACGCCTCATCATTGACATTCCCAAAGCATCCAGCCAGTTAAAGAAAAAACCTGATTTCAAATCAAACATTGTGCAACACATTCAAACCTTAGAAACACGCCATAAATTACGCTTGGTCATTCAATTGCAACAGGCCATTAATTATAAAGTCACCACCAGCAATAAAACCGTGAACATAAAGCTCAACGAAAGCGTGCCCACAAAAAACAAACTACCCGCTACCACGATTACAGAACTGCAATATCTTGCCGGGGCTGAGCCTAATAGTGGCAAGGTTGTGTTAGATTTATCTAAAACAGGCGTGCACACCCGCTTAGAAAAAAGCCTTAATAAAATAGTGATCACTTTTAGCAACACCCAACTCAAAAAAGATTTAGCACATCAATACGATGTGGGAGACTTTAACACCCCGGCTAAAAAAATTAATTTGCATCAAGAAAATCAACATACAAAATTAGTGATTCGCCTCAAACAAAACGCCGAAGTTGCCGCTTACCAACGCAACAAACAATTCATTGTGCAAATTTTACCAAAAGACAGCGTTAACAAAGCCGAAGTAAAACCACAAGGCAAGCGCATTAGCTTAAATTTTCAAGACGTGGCGGTGCGCCAAGTGTTGCAAGTTATTGCCGAATTTACAGATGCCAATATGATCATTAACGATGACGTAACAGGTAACATTACACTACGCCTAGACGAAGTGCCCTGGACCCAAGCCTTAAAAATCATTCTCGACACCCAAGGTTTAGTAGAGCGGAAAATTGGCAACGTAATTTTAATTGCCCCAGCAACCTCTATTGCTGCGCAAGAACGCGCGCAGCTTAAAGCTCAAGATGATTTAGAAGAGTTAGCGCCGTTAAAATCAGAAATATTCCAGATTAATTATGGCAAAGCCGCGGAATATGCTTCTGCCTTGCAAAGTGCGGGCAACACCTTGCTGTCATCACGCGGCAAAATTGTTGTGGATGAGCGCACCAATAAACTGTTTATTAAAGACACCTCAAAAAAACTCAATGGCATAACCCACTATCTACAACAAACCGATATTGCGGTAAGACAAGTCGAAATTGAAGCACGCATTGTCACCGTTGATAAAAGCTTTGAGCGCAAGCTAGGTATTTCATGGAGTGCGACCGGCCCATCAGCCAGCGGTACTGCAGGAAAAAATGAATTCACCGTCGATTTGGGCGCTGGCGACATCGGCGGTAAAAGCCCGGCCAACCTTGCTTTAGCCACCTTATCCAAAGATATACTCATTGGCCTTGAACTGAGCGCGCTAGAAGCCGAAGGGGGCGGAGAGATTCTCTCCAGCCCACGCTTATTAACCGCCGATCAACAAGAGGCCGTCATTGAGCAAGGCACCGAAATACCTTACAACGAAGCCACCTCAAGCGGTGCCGCCGCCATTGCCTTTAAGCAAGCCGTGTTGCGCTTGAAAGTGGTGCCGCAAATCACCCCCAACAATAAAATACTGCTCAAGCTTGAAGTAAATCAAGATGCGAAAAGCAAAGAGGTCGCCGGAACTGGCCAGCCTATCATTGATACGCGCCACATTAGCACCAATGTATTAGTCGATAATGGTGAAACCGTGGTGTTGGGCGGCATTTATGAACGCACCCAAAGTCACAGCGAAACCCGCGTGCCTTTCTTGAGCGCCATTCCCATTTTGGGCGAATTGTTTAAACATCGCTCAGTATCTGATGATCGCAAAGAATTGCTGATTTTTGTTACACCACGAATTGTGCATAACGACACATAACCTAGGCCTTCTCCCCAAAGTGAGGGGAGAAGGTCTATTTTTCCCGTCCATTTTCTGCTAAGATTCTTGCATTACAAACACACATAGGGATATCTCGTGAGTACCGAAGACACCACACCAGAGTTCAACCCTGACTATTGGCAGGCATACACCTTTACAGCCAACCCTTTTGCGCCACAAGCTGAGCCGCAACCCCATTTTATTGCCCAAACATGGAAAGAATATCTAGACCTTTTTCCTCAGTTTGCCCGCTTTTGTAATGCGCTGGTTATTATTAGCGGTGAAACCGGCATAGGCAAAACCAGCCTAATAAAACAATTCATGCAAGATCACGCAGAAGAAGCGCAAATAGCCTACATTACGGCCGAAGAGTGTAATAGCTTGCAAGCACTAGTTGAGATTGTGCACACACAGTTTCAAGCACCGTTTGATGCCGAAAACCCAGAAACCTTAAATGAAAAGCTGCAAAGCCAACTTGCCCACCTTAAAGAAAATAAAGCGCCACGTCTGTTAGTTATAGATAATGCCGAAAAATTACCCCTCAACATGCGTCTAGCGTGTTTGCAGCTCACACAGCAGCAATCTGAAGTGGAAACTGGCTTGCCGATTATGCTAATTGGCACCGCTGAAATACCCCAACAATTTCATGCCCTACTCACGCCTAAAACAGCAGAAGAATGTTTACACCTCATTGAACAACAAGCCCTCACCCAAGAAGAGATGGGCAATTATTTAGCCTTTGCCTGTGAACAAGTCGGGGGCGATAAAGAGCAAACTTACTTTACGCCAGAAGATATTGAAACCATTTATAACAGCAGCAAGGGTGTCTTTGACGCCACCAACAACGCGGCTGGTAACTTGCTGAGCCTAAAAGCTGCTCAACAGCCCAAAGTTAAACCTAAAAAAAGCTGGCTGCGACGTCTTATTTGGTGGAGCAGTATTTTAATTGTTATTGTAGGCTTAATGTTTTTGTACAAATACCTAACCCAACCGGCCGATTTGGGCACCACATTTACCAAGCCCCTCAGCATGCGTGATAATGCCAAGCCAGCTTTATCAAGCAAACAAGTAGGTGACTTACTGATTCACAATACCCCGGCCGCCCATCAAGATGAGCCCCCCGTGCCCTTTGTTAGCAAAAATTTAGAGCTGGTTGTGCCCAAACCCAGCCCCAAACTCATAGCCGTTCACAAAACCAAACCTTTACAGATCGTGATTCCTGAGCTGAAACAAGCCGAGAAAGCCAGTGCAACAACAAAACTTGCAGCGCCTAAAAAGACCGCGACAAAATCAACCGGCAAGAAAAAAGACACATTCTCTGGTGTCATGAATGAAAAGGTCGCCATGCAAATGCGCGAAATCAATAAGGTGAGCTCACGCAAATATACGCTACAATTTGTTGCTACCGACGATGTTAAAAGCGCCCAAGCCTTTATTGCCCGCTATCAGCTGCAAGACAGTGCCAAAATCGTTAGAATTCATCATGCTAAAAAAATGTGGTATAACGTCATCTACGGTGACTTCCCTAATGCGGCCACCGCTAAAAAAGCGCGCGCCAAATTGCCTGCCACGCTACGTAAACTCTCACCTTGGCCTCGCAGCTACGGTAGTGTGCAAGAAGCAATGCAAAAAAAATAATAGGTACACAATGATAAAAAATGACCGTTTTCTAAAAGCGCTGGCACGCCAGCCCGTAGACAAAACCCCCGTGTGGCTAATGCGCCAAGCGGGACGCTACTTACCCGAATACCGTAAAATACGCAGCCAGGCAGGGGATTTTTTAACCCTTTGCAAAACACCTGAGCTTGCCTGCGAAGTGACTTTGCAACCTCTAGAGCGCTTTGACCTAGATGCCGCTATTATCTTTTCTGACATTTTAACGATTCCCGATGCCATGCACCTAGGCTTATACTTTGAACCTGGCGAAGGCCCAAAATTCAAACAACCCACTTGCGATGCCGCATCCATTAAAAAACTAGGCATTCCCGATCCAGAGGATGACTTGGGTTATGTTATGCAAGCTATTCGCCACACCAAGCAAGCCCTAGCCGGCAAGGTGCCGTTGATTGGTTTTGCAGGCAGCCCGTGGACCATTGGCTGCTACATGGTTGAAGGCGGCCCTAGTAAAACCTTTGCAACAATCAAAGGCATGCTTTACACCGATCCTGCTATATTGCACCAACTACTCCAAAAGTTAGCTGACAGCATCAGCCTTTATCTGCAAGCTCAAATTGCTGCGGGTGCCGATGTTATTATGTTGTTTGATACCTGGGGCGGCATTTTAACTCCGCAAGCCTATCAAGCATTTTCGTTGCACTATATGCAACAAATTTTGCAAAGCTTGCCGGCGCACATCCCCACTATCGTATTCACCAAAAATGGCGGGCTATGGTTAGAAGCTATTGCCAACATTGGCAGTAACGCCGTTGGGCTCGATTGGACTATTGATGTTGGCGATGCCCGCCAGCGCATTGGCCACCAAGTTGCGCTGCAGGGTAATTTAGATCCGGCTATCATGCAGGCCACGCCAGAAGTGATTACGCAACATGTTGAGCAAATTCTCGCGAGTTATGGCTCAGGAAATGGCCATATATTTAACCTCGGACATGGCATAACCCCTAACATCCAGCCTGAAAATGTGGCTGTTTTAGTCGATGCAGTGCATGAAAAGAGCCAACAATATCATCAGTGCAAACAACATGATCAAGCGCAGTAACTTTAAACCCGAAAAATTTTTACGCAATCCACATTGGCAGAGCATGTGGCCAACCTTCATTATGCGCAACAAACCCAGCTTGGTCACCAAGACTGAGCGCTTGGAATTGCCCGATGGAGACTTTATCGACCTAGAATGGTGCACCGCCCCTGAAGATAAACCGATTATTATTTTACTCCATGGTATTACCGGGCGTATTTCATCACCTTATATAAAATATCCCGTGCCTACGCTAATTGAAAACGGCTGGTGCCCCGTTATGATGTATTACCGTGGTTATAGCGGCTCGCACAATCGCCATGACGTCATGACTCACGCCGGGCGCACCAATGATTTTTGCCAGCTGGTCTCCACGCTAAAAGAGCGCTACCAAGAGCGGCCAATTTGTGCCATTGGTTTTTCCCAAGGCGCTAATATGCTGCTGAAGTACCTCGGCGAGCAAGGCGAAAACTCACCCTTAACGTGTGCACTCGCTGTATCTCCCCCCTTTCAATTGCGCAGCATTGCCAACCGGGTGCGTTATGGCATGAGCCGCTTTTACCAATGGTATTTACTGCGAGATTTAAGAGCTTTTTACCGAAACAAATTTGAATATCGCGCCAAAAATTTTAACCTAGATGGCATAGAAAGTTTTCGCAGTTTTTGGCAATTTGACGACCAAGTCACCGCAAAAGTAAATGGCTTTAAAGGCGCCGTTGATTATTATCGTCAAGCAAGCTGTGCCAAATACTTACCTGAAATCACCGTGCCCACCCTGATTATCCACTCAGCAGATGACCCCATCATGACCCCCGACATCATTCCGGCGGCCAATGAAATTAGCCGCAGCACCACCTTGGAATTAAGCGAATATGGCGGCCATCTTGGGTTTGTGGAAGGCTCCTTGTTTAAGCCAAAATTTTGGCTTAATGAACGCATTCCACAATATTTGCAAGAATATCTCTAAAACACTGGTACTCACCTAACGACTGTAATATTATAGGGTTTTCACTAATATCATCAGTATAAACATATGATTGTACCTAGCGAATTTACGCCTGCAAAAGGTTTGAAAAATGCCAATTTACAAACGCTCTGGCCCTTCGTAGCGCGTCTTCGTGTGCACCCCAAACTACAACGCGAACGTGTTGAACTGAGCGATGGTGATTTTATAGATTTAGAATGGGCCGGCGAAGGCGATGGCCCCATTATCATTTTACTGCACGGCATGACCGGCAACATTGACTCACCTTATATCAAAGGTATGTTACAAAGTATTGCTGCGCAAGGATGGCGTGGGGTCATGATGTATTATCGCGGTTGTTCCGAAGAAATTAATCGCTTACCCGTCACCTATCATTTTGGCCGCAGCGATGACTTTGACTCAGTGTTACGGCACATACAAAACAAACATCCTCAAACACCCTTGCACGCCGTAGGCTATTCAATGGGCGGTAATGTTTTACTAAAATGGTTGGGCGAGCACCCTGAAGAAAATATATTACAATCAGCCGCGGCCGTTTCACCGCCGTTTGATCTGCGCAGTTGCTCAGCCAATATTCGCAAAGGCCTTGGGCGTTTTTACCAATGGTACATTATGCGTGAGGTGCGTCATTATTTGCGTCGTAAATATAGTTACCCAGATTCCCCGATTGATTTGAAAAAAGTCATTGCCACTAAAAGCTTCTGGGATCTTGACGAAAAAGTCACCGCACCCATCAATGGTTTTCCTGATGCTTTAACTTACTACCAATCGAGTAGCTGCAAATCGTGGTTAAAACACATCACCACCAACACCCTTATTATTCATGCGCAAGACGACCCCCTCATTCCTTCTGACAGCTACCCCAGCTGCGACAAACTTTCTAAAAAAATACGCTTTGAAATCAGTCGGCACGGCGGTCATGTTGGTTTTATTGGTGGCTCCATTAGCCAACCTGAATTTTGGTTAGATCAGCGTATTTTAAAATTTTTTACTGAGCAGAAAAACACCCCACACTCATCCAAACTCAACAAGGTGAATTCATGTCAAGAATACGCATAATAATACAAAGCTTAATCCCTTGGGTTATTTTTTTCGCGTTAGATCATTCCAGTACATTGGAACTGCGCATTGCCATCATTGCCGCCCTAGCCTTCATTGTTATTTTTAACAATCGCTTATTACAAAATGGCTTTATATTTGAATGGGGCTCACTGTTGTTTTTCTTCTCCCTGTTTACTTTAGTGGTGGCTACGCCAAACAACTGGTGCATTATTAACGCGCCACTACTGGCTTTTTACACCTTAGCCATCACCTGTTGGATTTCCATTATTTTACGCAAACCAATTGCTATGCAATACGCCAAACTCAATGTCACCAAAGAACTTTGGTCAACCAGCTTGTTTTATCGTGTTAATAACATCGTTACCGTACTCTGGGCTTTAGTGTTTAGCATTATCAGCATGCTTTACACGGTACACAAGTTTGTATGGGGTGGCACACTTTGGCTTACCACGTTAATCCCCACTACATTATTGCTTTTAATAACGTGGTTTACCTTTTGGTTTCCAGAATGGTATAAGCGCACCGTTATTGGCGAGTGGGGGGTGATTAATATTAAAAATCTTTCAGAAATAAATATTGCGCATGCGCATACTGCCAACATTGCTTTTCGCAGCTTAGGCCGCGGTCAAAAATTAATTATGCTCCCCCCCTCACACATGAACATGTATGGCTGGGATCCCGAATTGTTGCGCGTGCTGAGCCGCAAGTTTGAAGTCATTATTCTAGATTACCCCGACATTGGTGCCTCAAAATTAAAAAATGGCGAATACACCGTGAAAAATTTAGCCCATGCCATTGGCGAATTCATCACCAACCTAACCGATGAAAAAGTGGCGCTGTGTGGCTATTCTATGGGTGGATGGGTAGCACAACAAGTCACGCTAGATTACCCCGATTCGGTCAGTCGATTAACGCTGATTGCCACCGATGTGGGCAGCCCGCGTTCAAGCCGAGCTGACGATGACACCCGTGCGATTTTACTTGATAACTCCTCTGCTTTTGATGTGGAAAATGATGCCTTATTAGAGCGCCTATTTCCCCAAGAACATTTACGCCAAATGGCACCGAAATTGCGCGCCATTTTTACCGCGGCAAATTTTAAGGAAAATATTTCTCATTCAATTGTGCTGTTGCAACAACACCTAGCCGAATCATGGTACCGAGGTGATGGCACCTACCAACGCCTCAACCAAATAGAAGCCGATACCTTGGTGATTTCAGGCGGGCAAGACCGTATTGTAAATAGACAAAATTCTTCACTGTTAGCCAACGGAATACCCGGAGCTATGCTGGTTGAATACCCAGACTCTGGACATGGCGTTGTGTTCGAACACCCCACCGCCGTTGCCGAAGAAATGTTAGAACTGTAATAGAAGGAAGCCCCATGACAGACACAACTCACTTGCCCGATTTTATTAATGTGGACGATGCACTAAAAGCCATACACATTCCCTTCAGTGCTGCTGAAGCCCACGGTTTTGTTGCGGGTATTTTATCCGTCACCAACGACCCCAAACAAGCTCATGAATTATTGCTCACTGAAGGCGATGTTGCCGATTTAGAAGAAGATGAATATGATGTGCATCAAGAAACACTGCATGAATTAATTAATATCAGCGCGCATCAGTTTGCCGACATTAACTTTGGCTTTCATTTGTTATTACCCGATGACGATATCAAGTTAAGCGTGCGCACCACCTCATTAGGTAAATGGTGCCAAGGCTACATCTCAGGCCTGGGTGCCGCGCACTTAAACTTAACCAATAGCTTTGCCGACGAGCTTACCGAATTAATTTATGACCTAACCGAAATTGGCAAAATTGGTTCCGAAGATATTCAAGACACGACCGAAGAAGATGAAACAGATTACGCCGAATTAATGGAGTTTGTTCGCGTAGCCGTTATGACGATCCATGCCGACTTAATGCTTGAAAGCAAACCGCTGACGCAAACGCCTGCCTCAGACAAAATACACTAAGGAATGACTATGATTAGCTCACAAGAATATCAACAGCGCCGCGCCAAACTCATGCAAGAAATGAGCGACAATAGCATTGCGATTATTTGCACCAAGCCAGAATATCCGCGCACCCAAGACAGTCATTTCCGTTTTCGCCCCGACAGTAATTTTTACTACCTCACCGGATTTTCTGAGCCCGAAGCCATTGCGGTGTTAATTCCCAATCGCGCAGAAGGTGAATATATTTTATTTAACCGCGAGCGTGATCCAGCCAAAGAAATTTGGAATGGTAAACGTGCCGGACAAGCCGGCGGCGTGCAAGACTATTTAGCAGACCAAGCCTTCCCTATCGAAGACTTTGATTTAATGCTAGAAGAATTATTAGCCAACAAAGAAACGCTCTACTACCAATTCGGTTATGAAAATGGCATTGATGAAGACATCGCTGCCGTGCGCAACGAAGTGCGCGGCAAAATTCGCGCTGGCGCCACCTTCCCTAACACAATTGTTAACGTTAGCAGCTCCCTTCACGAAATGCGCATTATTAAAAGCCCAGGTGAAATTGAAGTGCTACGCAAAGCGGCCAACATTAATGTTGAAGCACACATCCGCGGCATGAAAAATTGTATTCCGGGCACCACCGAGCGCCAGCTTTATTCTGAAATTGCTTACGTTTATAACCAACATGGGTGCATGGATGTTGCTTATGACCCCATTGTTGCCAATGGTAAAAATGCCTGCGTGCTGCATTACTTTGCCGGCCAAGATGTTTTACAAGATGGTGAGCTTGTGCTGGTTGACATGGGTGAAGAATATGAATGGTACGCGTCCGACATTACCCGCACCTATCCTGTAAATGGAAAATTTAGCCCCGAACAAAAAGCCGTATACGAAGCCGTGCTGCACGTGCAAACCACGATGTGCGACCTTGTTAAACCGGGCGCCGACATTAACGAATTGAAACAAAAAAGTTTTCAATTAATCACCGAGCAGTTAGTCAACCTTGGCATACTCACTGGAAACGTAGAACAACTCGTCAAAGATAAAGCCTACGCAGACTTTTACCCCCATGGTTTAGGCCATTGGATGGGCCTAGATGTGCATGATGTGAGCAACTACAAAGTACACGGACAATGGCGCAAATTAGCACCTGGCATGGTCATGACTATCGAGCCCGGTATTTACATTCAACCTGACAATGAAAATGTCGATGCAAAATGGCGCGGCATAGGCGTGCGAATTGAAGATGATGTTGTGGTAACGCAAAAGGGTTGCGATAATTTAACCGAACGTTTAGCCAAAACAGTAGAAGACATTGAAGCCTTAATGGCCAGTTGAGAAGCTAACGCACTGGGGCATTGGGTCTGGCCAAATTTGCTCGTTTGAGAAAAAGTACGTCGTTGCGAGGAGCGTAGCGATGCGGCAATCTTCTGAACACCGCTGAATTTAAGAGATTGACCTGCACCTGTGGTGCGCGTCGCTACGTTCCTCGCACGACGATATGGGAGGGAATGTTATGATTTAAAGCTTTTCTAGTTGTATTTTGTACATTTTTTAAAGTGCGTTGGCCCTGGGCTTTGGGCCTAACGTAATGCCTCACCCACCCAAACCCCCAGAATATTATATCAAAAACATCCGTAAATAATGCTATGATCAGCCTTATGAAAAACTACGATCTCATCATTATAGGCAGCGGCCCAGCTGGAGCCAGCATGGCTTGCGCCCTAGCCAAAAGCGGGCTCTCTATTGCAATTATTGAGCGCCAAGCCCCAAGCCAAAACAACTCACAACCCGACGGCCGTAAACTGGCGCTATCTTATGGTAGCCAACAAATTCTTGAACATTTTTCCGTATGGGAAAATTTAAGCGAGTACGCCACACCCATAGCTCAGGTGCATGTTTCAGCTGAAGGAAGATTTGGCGCAACGCGTATGCAAGCCAAAGAGATTGACTTGCCGGCACTAGGCTATGTGGTGCCTGCCGCACAATTGACCCAGGCATTACAAAAAAACCTAGCGCAACAAACCCAGCTCACCTTTTACTGTCCAGCCAGCGTGCAACAACTAGACAGCACCGCCGGCCAGGTAACCATTGAGCATGACCAGCAAACCAAAACCCTCAGTGCGAAATTAATTATTGCCGCTGATGGCGCCCTGTCACATTGTCGAAACTTACTAAACATAACCGCGTGCGTAACCGACTACAAACAATCGGCATTAGTGACAAATTTAACATTAAAAAAACCTCACCAAAATATTGCCTACCAACGCGCAAGTGAGATGGGGACATTAGCCATGCTGCCCATGCAAAATAATACCTGTGGCTTTGTTTGCACAACCGACACCAGCGTCTGCAATGCACTGCACGAAATGGAAGCGGGCGAACTCCTCACACAAATTGAAAAACATTTTGGCCACCGCTTTGGCAAGCTAACAAATTTGGGGCCACGCTTTACCTATCCCATAAAAATGATTATTGCCAAACAACAAATTCAACAGCGGTGTTTACTGCTGGGAAACGCCGCGCATAATATTAGCCCCGTTGCCGCGCAAGGATTCAATCTGGCCTTACAAGATATTTACGCCTTCTGCGAATTATTAAAAACCCATACACTGGATAATATCCCCGCACTGACCGAAGCTTACCTCGCGCAACGTCAAGCGCCCCAACAAAAAATCATTCGCCTCACCGACCGCGTAATGCAACATTTAAAAGCACCGCACTTTTTAGGCCTAGGATTAAGCTTGCTTGACGTATTGCCCTTTAAAAATCAACTCGCCCAACAAGCCGCCGGCTTAAGTGCACAAATCAAAAAATTACGCCGAGGCCAACATGCCTAAACATTACGACATGATTATTGTAGGTGCCGGCATGGTTGGCTTGGCGCAAGCCTTAGCCTTAGCCCCCAGTGGTTTACAAATTGGCGTTATAGAAGGTCGCGCGCCCGAGCTAGATTATGATACAAAAGACTACGATTTAAGGGTTATATCAGTCAACGAAGCTAGTCGCCAGTTTTTGCAAGCTTTAAACGTGTGGCCCAGCATTGCCGCTGAACGCATTAGTCCCTTTGATGGTATGCGGGTGTGGGCTGATAATTCCGAGCTAACCTTCAACGCCGCCGACATTGATGAGCCGGAGCTGGGTAACATTGTTGAAAATCGTGTGCTGCGCAAAGCCCTATGGCAGCGCGCACAAAAAACCGAAAATATAACCCTAATCTGCCCATCAACAATTACCGAGGTTGTCTTAGGTGAACCCGTAACAGTGCACAGCGAGAAAGCGCATTACACCTGTGATTTAATTATTGGCGCCGACGGCGCTAAGTCTTGGTTACGCCAACATTTAAATTGGCCTCTGCGCACAGATGATTACCAACATCATGCGCTAGTCACCACCGTCACCACCGAGCAACCACATCAACAAACTGCTTGGCAACATTTTCTTCCTCAGGGGCCGCTAGCTTTTTTACCTTTACAAGACGCGCATCATTGCTCAATTGTGTGGTCAAGCACGCCCGAGCATATTGCACAATTAAAACAATGCGACACAAAAACCTTTAACCAAAAAATTATGCGCGCTTTTAATCATCGGTTGGGCGAAACGCACTGCATCGCCCCGCGTGTTAGCTTTCCATTAATACGCCAACATTTAGTTAATTACGTCGACGAGCACATAGCCTTTATTGGTGACGCCGCGCACCGCATTCACCCCTTAGCCGGGCAAGGTGCAAACTTAGGGTTTATGGATGCAAAATGTTTAGCGCATTATATTTTGCTGGCCTTAAAAAATAAAAAAGCTTATACGACTTTATCGGTACTAAAACGCTACCAGCGAGAACGCAAATATTACAACGGCCAAATGTTGCTGATGATGGATACCTTCAAACGAACGTTTTCAACCTCATCAAACACGCTGGCCACCTTACGCAACATTGGCCTAGAAAAACTAAACCACACCAAAACCCTAAAAAAACTTTTCACCCGCTCTGCCAGCGGCGGCTAATTTTCCTTCCCCTAGAAAAAAATAGTCGCAAGCTCAACCCAACCGGCACCGTCATTGCGAGCAGCATAGCGACGAACTTTTACAACACGACAAAACTTAGAGCGCACCAGTCCTCCCCTCTTGAATGCAAACAAACATTAAGATATAACTTGCCGAATATGCAAGCCTCGCCTACACTTACCACACTCCTATTCGTTGGTTTAAATAATGCAAAACATAATGATAGACATCGCCGGCCAAAGCTACCCCGTGATAAGCTTCAATGCAGAAGAAAGCTTGGCCGGCGTCAATGCCCTTCAAGCCGACATTTTGCTATCTACCGAGTGCTTAGCTGCTAGTTTATTGCATAATAATCTGCAATTACCCCTAAACCCTTTACACACGCTGGCGCTACAAATCGTCAGCGCCAAACGCATTGGTGCCAGCGCCGATGGCAAGCAACAGGTCGTGCGCCTACAAGCTCGCTCCATGCTGGCCGCCTTAAAAACCACCCAACAAACCCGCGTGTTTAATGCCATGTCGCTTCACGACATCGTGGCCCAATTATTCACCGAACAAAACATCGGCCCTTTTGTTTGGCAGGTCAAAAACAAGACCGACAGCAATGATTATCACATGCAAGCGCCAGACGAATCTGACTTTAATTTCATGCATCGTCTACTCACACACGCTGGAATCTATTGGTATAGTCGTGTTGATGAGTTTGGCCACGAAGAAATTATTTTCACTGATCGTAGTCAGCAAGCACACAGCTTACCAGACGCAATCTATATCAAGGTTAACGAAGTGGAGGTGGCAGCAGATAAATCCGTGCCACACGTATACAAAATTTTACCGCAAAATAACCAACAACCTCGGCAGGTTGCTAGTCACCATCTTTTCCCGATGCAACAACTCAGCCCTACGACGGCAGAGGCCGGCAAAAAAAATTCCGTGCATGAAGAGCGACATAATGAATATCATCAAATAAGCCGCAACCCAACCGAAGCAAATCAACAAGCCAAACTACGCAGACAAATTGGCGAGGTGGCCGAGCACAGCCTCAACATTAAAACCACCGATGCTAACTTTCAACCCGGCTACGCTATTTATATTGATTTTAATACGCAACAACCCACCCTAACCGGCGGTTACTTTGTTATAGCCGTGCAGCATGGCGCCAATTACCGTCACAGTTTTGATGATCTTAATATAAAATATTTATCTGCTAACACTGTGTGCTTAAACAATAACAAAAATACCGGATATCAAAATCAATGTAGCATCATGAGCGCACGCCTGACTTATCGTCCGAGTTTAAACCACCGTCCACTACTGCCACAATACCTGAGCGCCAAAGTAGACAGCACTACCGATTTACCCATCGTCACAGCAACGGGGCAAGCTTTTGTGCGTCCGCATTTTGATAACAGCAATGCCAAACCCAATGAGGTGATGCCACCGATGCATCGCCTGCAAGCCCACGCCAATAACGATAACTCACAAGTCACTGCCATAGGCACACACATGCCTTTATACCCAGACGCGCAAGTCAATATTGCCGCTGAAAATGGCGACCCCAACCGTTGGTACATTCACCATAGCATCACTAACAGCGAAAACAAAAATATCGTCACGCACACAAACGCTAGCCAACATCAGCTTGGCACCCATCAAGGCAACACATTAACCATAGAAGATGACCAGCAACAACAATATTTGCAGCTACACACGCCACAACAAGAAAATAAATTGCGCTTATCCGCCGAACAAGACCAACCCCATATAAGCTTGCACTCACAACGCGGCAGTCTTTATATGCATGCACAACAACATAGCACCCTACAAAGTGAGCAACACTTAATTGAAACCAATAATGCCGACCGCACACATTTAAGCCAAGACCAAATTATGCATAAAACAGCCGCCATTACCCAACTGCAAGCGGGAAAACAAGCCAGTGTCATCGGCAAACACATTTTCAGCAGCACTACACAAGCCAACTTAAGCTTACTGAGTGCTAAGCAATTAGCTTTGTCCACCGACAGGCAGTATTTTTTAAGCAGTGAACAGGGTGACATCACCCTCTACAGCCAAAAAGGCATGTTAACCTTACACAGCAAAAAATCTCTGCAATTAAAAGGACTAGGCAACGCCCCCTTGCACATCAATAATGGTCAAACCGGTTATATGATTGATACTTCAGGCAACACCACCCTCTATGGCAACGCCTTAGATTTTGCCGCCGAGCAGAAATTAAAAATTGCAGGTGCCATTTCAAAAACAGCCGCCAGTGCACCGTTAAGCTTTCCCACTATTGGCTTGCCAAAAAGTTTGGCTCAGCTGGTGGGGCTAAACGTGCTTACACAGCAGGCGCATATTTTAAAAGATGATAGCGTTGTATTGCACTTTACTTTACCCAACAATATCGACCTGCCTTATTTGCACGATCTAAAATATCAATTTTTTGAGTTGAGTGCGGGTGATGAAAACTATCTGAATAGCAATAAAAAAGTTACCCACATCACCACCAATGGCACACAAAGCATGGTGCGCGGCCTAGACCTAGATAAACCCTGGGCCATGAACATAGTTGGCACACAAGATAGCCGCGCACTCTATGTTATTGCTATTAACAAGCTCAGCTGTAACCCAACCCAATGGCTTTATTTTCCGCCCGACAAGCAGGCGCTGCAAACAAGCAATAACAACCCTAGGCACATCGTGCGCACGCAAGCGGTCGCGTTAACCTTGCTCCCACTGCCGGTTAATTTTAACTACCGTTTTTCATCACCCCAACACTACCGCAATATTGTGCACCAGCAGCTCGACCCTATCTTTAAGCTCGCCTCAGCGCGACACTTAACCAGCGATGCTTTTCACAAAATGAAAAATAGAATGCGGTTTTTTAACAGCACGCCAAAACGCGACGATTTATACTGCCGCGGCTTATTAACGCAAGCCCAATTAACCGCCATTAAACAAAGCGGCAACAATGCCACCCTCTTTATTCATGGCTACAACGTGAGTTACGGCGGCCACAGTAATTCGTTCGCACTCACCCCCGATAAAGAATTGGAAAATTTAACCGTGAGCGAAGCTTTCGAGCGCTTGATAAAAAAACCAAACATAGAGGGCTTTACACAAAGCACCAGCACGCTTTATCGCCACCCCGAACAAGAGGTATTGCAATCGTACCAAAACGCAGAACAATATCCCGCAGATGAAATAAACGGTGATCACGCTCACAGCTGGTGGACACATATGAACAATAATTTAAATCTCGCCACCCAACAGTTTGAATATAAAAATTACCATCAATACACCAACGTAATTGGCATTGCCTGGCAAGGCGATCCAGAGGCTTGGAACTTTATGGCCGACACCGACTCGGCCTATTATTCAGCCATGCTGCTAACACCGTTAATAGAACAACTTGTGAATGCCGGCATTGATGTCAATATTATTGCTCACTCCATGGGCAACTGTGTATTAATGAATTTACTAAACCGGATAGCCGAATTTAATATAAAAATTAAACACGCCTTTCT
>JAWUVP010000020.1:0-21181 GCA_034112285.1 Gammaproteobacteria bacterium | reverse complement strand
TATGCGGAATGATAATTTCCAAGTTGGGGGGCCAAGCGGGTGCACAAAAAGTCGAATGTCTATGGCATAATTATTGGCTTACTTTCCAGCGTAGTGAAGACTAACGAAGTCCTGAGCTTCTATCGGGATTCGTAATAAAGGGCAGTTAAGCTTGTTATGCTTAATCAAAATTATAAGATAACGAATTGATGTAGGAATAATAATGACAATTGTTGCCGGTGGGTTTGACCACGATGGCTGTTTAAATAAAGCGGCAGGCTTTAAATTAAGCATTGCTGCAGACCGATTTGACAAAATGCATACAGCAGAAAACCGTAAAGCGTTGTTTAAGGGAGCTGCAACCTCATACTGTTGTCGCCCTATGGAGCATCCTTTGATAAAGCATTTTAGTGCTAAAGTAAAAAAACATTCCGCTCGACAGGTGGTTGTGATGTCATCTTCGGCAAGACAAAATAGCTGCTTGGACAGTATAAACATGAAGAGTAATGGAAAGTTTCAGATAAACTCCGTTGCTAATTTACTCCAGTGTTTTACCGAAAATCTGGTTGAGGCTTTTGCTGCGCCGTTATTTATGGACACTAAGTTACTCGGCGATATTTGCAGTTCAAGAAAAGCCGGCGCGGTATTTAGTGCCCGTTATGCTGGAAAGAGCAGACGTGACGATCACGTTATTACCGAAAAAAAGAAATTCTTGCTACTGTATATGCAGTGCCATCGCTTGGCAGCACGTTACCCGACTGAACCCATTCACTTTTATTTTTATGATGACCGAATCGTAAAGCATGCTGGCTCTACGCATCCGTCATTTGGGCAAGATATTTATAATTTCTTTCGCGCTAATGCTGATTTATTGCCGCGCAATCTTGTGCTGCATTTATGTCAATATGGTGGCGCGAGTGCGCCGCGCTTGCCATTCTACTGGCCTTTACAAGGGCGAGGTGATATTGATATTAAACATGATGGACTTTATCTGCATTTATATAATGAGTTGAACCAGCCGGCGAACGAATCCCACAAAAAAAATATACATGAGAGCATTGGAACAGCCACGGCAGAAAAGTTAAGAGCGGGCAAGCTAAACCAAGCTTATTTACAAGCTGAACCTTCATGCGTAGTTGATGGTTTTGATGATATGCGGCGTGTCGAAATACGTCTGAGTCCTCGTCGACGTCGTTCTAGCACTGTGTTATCGCCGTTGCTTGAGGGCAATAACTAATAGCAATATTTCAACTGGCAGGCGTGTTTTATCTTCATTTTAATTTACGCCAGCATTGCCTTGTTACTCGTGCTTTTTGTTTACCGACTCAAACGTCTCAGACTTGCTCGTGGGACAATAGCCATTTTTAGACGCAGCGGCGCAGTTTTTCTGCTAGCTATGCTACAATCGCGCGATGAAAAACGTCGCCCCCCTTACCGTTTCACCCAATTGGCAGCATGCTTTGCAAGCGGCGGTTAGCTCGCCCGCAGAGTTATTGGAGCTGCTACAATTAGAGCCAAGCCTGTTGCCCGCTGCTGAGAAAGCAGCCAAGCTGTTTCCTTTGCGGGTGCCGCGTGGCTTTGTGGCGCGGATGCAGTTGGGGGATGTGAATGATCCGTTGCTGCGCCAGGTTTTACCAATAGGGGTTGAGGCCGATGAGGTGCCCGGTTATGGGGCTAATCCGGTGGATGATTTGGCTGCCAATAAACTGCCCGGCTTGCTGCATAAATACCATGGCCGCGCGTTGATTATGTTAAGTGGGGCTTGCGCTATCAATTGCCGTTATTGTTTTCGGCGGGCGTTTCCTTACCAGGATAATTTGGTGGGCAGCACGCAGTGGCAAGCTATTTTGGATTATTTGCGCGGCGATGACTCTATAAAAGAAGTAATCCTTAGCGGCGGCGATCCCCTGGTGGTGGCCGACAAACGTTTGGAATCAATGTTTACTGACTTGGCGCAAATTGAACACCTCACCCAAATTCGTTTTCACACTCGCTTGCCGGTGGTGTTGCCCGAACGCATCACGCCGGCCTTGCTGAGCTTATTTTCCAACTCACCTTTGCCCATTGTGATGGTGCTGCACGCTAATCATGCCAATGAATTAGATGCCAGCGTTGCTGAGGTGTTGCAACAATTGAGCGCCGCTGGCGTGCGTTTGTTAAACCAATCGGTGCTGTTAAATGGGGTGAATGACAGTTTAGAAGCGTTGGTGCAATTGCAACAGCGCTTGTTTGCGCTAAACGTGCAAACCTATTATTTGCATATGCTCGATAAGGTTCAAGGCGCGGCGCATTTTGCGGTGAGCGATGCGCGCGCGCAGCAACTTTATGCTGAGTTGCAGGCCAATTTACCGGGTTACATGGTGCCCAAGCTGGCGCGTGAAAATGCCGGCGAGCCAGCAAAGACCTTATTGTAAACCTATACCCATTGCATCTTGAGGTACGATGGGTATATGTTATTATTGCAAAATTGTCGTTGCGAGGAGCGTAGCGACGTGGCAATCTCTTGATGAGCACCGTATTCTAAGAGATTGCCACGTCGCTACGCTCCTCGCAACGACGGGCTTTTTTTAGGTAAGCCCTAAATCAAACACAACACCAAGCAAACAGAGGCGCAGCATGTCTGACAATCCAAACCTTACCGTGGCTACTTTCCAGGGCTTAATTTTTACATTGCAACGCTATTGGGCCGAGCAAGGTTGCGTGATTATGCAGCCGTTAGACTTAGAAGTGGGCGCAGGCACCTTTCACCCTGCGACGTTTTTGCGCGCCATTGGTCCAGAGCCTTGGAGTGCCGCTTACGTGCAGCCGTGCCGCCGCCCAACTGATGGCCGTTATGGTGAAAATCCTAATCGCACCCAGCATTTTTATCAATTCCAAGTGGTGCTAAAGCCATCACCGGAAAACATTCAAGAATTATATTTAAACTCTTTGCGCGCCGTGGGCATTGATCCAGAAGTGGATGACATTCGCTTTGTAGAAGACAACTGGGAATCGCCCACGCTGGGTGCTTGGGGCCTAGGTTGGGAAGTGTGGCAAAACGGCATGGAGGTCACGCAATTTACCTATTTTCAACAAGTGGGCGGGTTAAGTTGCAAGCCGGTGACCGGTGAGCTGACCTACGGCTTGGAGCGATTAGCGATGTTTTTGCAAAACGTTGATAGTATGTTTGATTTGGTGTGGGCGCAAACACCGACGGGCAATGTGACCTATGGTGATATCTTCATGCAAAATGAGCGTGAAATGTCGGCGTATAATTTTGAAAAAGCCGATACCAAATTACTTTTCACCCAGTTTGATAGCTGTGAAGCTGAAGCTATGCGGTTGCTAGAGGCTGAGCTTGCTTTGCCTGCTTACGAAAAGGTGATGCAAGCTTCACATGCGTTTAATTTGTTGGATGCGCGACATGCCATTTCGGTCACGGAACGTCAGCGTTACATTTTACGCGTTCGCTCGTTATCGCGCGCCGTGGCGGAGCGTTATTATCAAGCTCGAGAAACGTTAGGCTTTCCCTTGTGCAAAACGGAGGCGGCAGCATGATGCAAGATTTATTATTTGAAATTGGTTGTGAAGAATTGCCACCTAAAGCCATGCCAAATTTGGCGCAAGCGTTATTAAATGGCATTGAACAAGGCTTATCTACCGCAGGCTTAATCAGCAATGAATCGGCTGGGCAATGGTTTGCAGCGCCTAGACGCTTGGTGGTGTTGTTGCGCAATGTGACCACACAACAAGCTGAGCAAAGCATTGAACGTCGCGGCCCTGCAGTGAATGTGGCATATGATGCTGAAGGTAATCCCTCAAAAGCCTTGCAGGGTTTCGCCCGCTCGTGTGGTGTTGACGTTGAGCAGTTAGGCAAAGTAGCTACCGATAAAGGCGAATGGTTTTATTATAAAGCCACCAAGCCCGGCGCGACAGCGGTGGAATTGTTGCCGAACATTATTAACGCCGCGATTAAAAAATTACCGATCCCCAAAGCCATGCGTTGGGGAGCTAACGCCACTGAATTTATTCGCCCGGTGCATTGGATTTTATTATTATTGGGTAACGACGTTGTGCCGATGGAAATATTAGGCAAAACCAGCGACCGCCTAACATATGGTCACCGCTTTATGGCGCCCGGCGCATTAAGCGTTGCCTCCCCCGATGATTATTTAGCCACGCTAGAAACGCAAGGCAAGGTGATTGCCGATTTTGCTGCGCGGCGAGAAATTATTGCCAAAGGCATTGCCAGCAAAGCTCTTGAAGTGGGCGGCGAGGCAATTGTGTCGCCAGAATTGTTGGACGAAGTGACGGCCATTGTAGAGTGGCCAGAAGTTTTGCGCGCCGATTTTTCTAAAGATTTTTTAGCGGTGCCAAAAGAAGCGCTGATTTGCGCGATGGAAGGTCATCAAAAATGTTTCGCTATGTTAGATGTAACACAAAACATGATGCCGCACTTTATTTTTGTGGCAAACATAAAAAGCAAACAACCCGAGCAAGTCATTCGAGGTAATGAAAAAGTGATGCGGGCGCGCTTGTCTGATGCCGCCTTTTTCTATCAAACTGATTTAAAAGCCACGTTGCAATCACACTTACAACCTTTGCAAGAGGTGAAGTTTCAAAAATTATTGGGCAGTATGTTTGACCGTACTCGCCGTGTTACCGCATTGGCGGTGTTTATTGCGGGGCAAATTGGTGCCGACGTAGCTTTGGTTGAGCGCGCTGCGCATTTGGCCAAGTGTGATTTGTTGACTAACATGGTCAATGAGTTTCCAGAGTTGCAAGGGGTCATGGGGCGTGCTTATGGTGCCCATGACGGTGAAGATCCTATTGTGTGTGAAGCGATTGAGCAGCATTACTGGCCAACGTGTGCCGGCGGTAAATTGCCGGAAAATTTAGTGGCGGTGAGCATTGCCTTGGCTGATAAAATTGATCTGATATCCAGTATTTTTTCCATTGGGCAAAAACCGACTGGCGATAAAGATCCGTTTGGCCTGCGCCGTGCCGCTATTGGCGTGGTGAGAATTTTAATGGAGCATCAATTGCCATTAGAATTACCTGCCGTCTTAGCACAGGCGATGATGCCTTATTCTTCTGCAGCAGATGAGGTGCGTTATTATTTGCTGGAGCGTTTGAAATATCATTACTTAGAGCAAGGCGTTAGCGCGCAGTTGTTTGCTTCGGTGGCTGAAGTGCAGCCAAAAAGTTTAACCGAGTTTGCTGCGCGCTTAAGCGCCGTGCAAGCCTTTATGAAATTGCCAGCAGCTGAAAGCTTAGCCGCAGCAAACAAGCGGGTTAAAAACATTTTGCGCAAACAAGCTGAGCAAGATATTAGCGGTGAGGTGAAATCTAAATTATTGGTTGAACCTGCCGAGCAAGCACTGTTTGCTGAAATCACCACGCAACAAGATAAACTAGCCAGCCTGCTAAGCCAAGCGGATTATCAAGCCTGTTTGGAATCGTTAGCGCAGTTGCGCGAACCGGTCGATCAATTCTTTGCTGATGTGATGGTGATGAGTGAGGAAGCTAAGCTGCAGCAAAACCGATTGTGTTTGCTGCAGCAGTTGCGGGCTTTGTTCTTGAGCGTGGCAGATATTTCGCAGTTATCCTAGTAGCCCTTTTTTAGTTTTTGGGTTTGGCACATTCGGTGGTGCAAATAAATATTTAGGAAATGATTGTATGCCTCTATCGACGGATACCGTGCGGTCGGGGCGAATATTCATGTTGATAATCCAAAACGCTTTTTTAGCTAACACGTGCAGCCTGCTGCCGCTTATATCGGGGGTGGTAAAGAAGGGTGAAATATAGGCCCCAAGTTTTTTGTCTAGAATAATAAGGTAGCGACGTTCCACTAATTTTTGATCGTACTCGTAAATAGCAAAGGCATAACTGTCGACCACACCAAGTCGCGCTTGCAAATATCGAATTTGATCGCGGGTTAAACTTGCCATTTCAGAAGGCTGGATGGGGCGCAGCAATGTCACCATTTTTGCGTAGCGCATATAGATGTCATTAACTTTAAAATTGTTGGGGTAGCCGTTAAAGGTTTTGTTTTTAGCCAGCGTATAATTTAAAGCAAACATGTTACGGTTTAAAACATGAAACGCTTGTTGTTGCTTATCTGTTAAACCATATAATAAGTTAGCGGTTTTATCTAAGCGACGGTAAAGTGCGGCAAAAGCTCTGAGATTGCTCTTAAGATTTTTAACAATTTCTTCTTTCTTGATATTGTCTGGAACTAATCCGGAGGCTTTAGTATAGGGTAGCGTATAGTCTTTGGCGAAGGTGTTACCGGCAAAGAGACATAGGCTAAGAATGATTATCAGTAACTGTTTCATGATACACTTCCTTGAGTGAGACAGGAGAGCATTATAGCGAGTTCCTGGGGCAATTGCGAGCAAGGTAAAAATAGTGATAGATTGGGCCGAAAAAAAATTAATTATTCTCGACAGAGACGGAGTGATTAATGCCGACTCTGACGAATATGTAAAATCAGCCGACGAATGGCAGCCTTTGCCTGGCAGCATTGCTGCAATAGCGGCATTAAAAAAAGCGGGTTTTTTGGTAGCGGTGGCAACCAATCAATCGGGCATTGGCCGAGGATTATTTGGTTTGGATGCGCTTAAGGCGATGCATGAAAAGTTAGCCACTTTGCTTAGTGCCCAAGACGTGGTGTTAGACGCCCTACTCTATTGTCCGCATGGCCCAACCGAAGGCTGCGCTTGTCGCAAGCCTGCGCCGGGTATGATTAAAGATTTATTAGCACAATTTTCCACACCGCCCGAGCAAGCGGTGGTGATCGGCGATTCCTTGCGTGATTTACAAGCTGCCAGTGCGGCAGGTGTGGCAGGCCTGCTGGTTAAAACCGGCAAAGGGGAAAAAACCTTGGCCACGCAAAAGATAACTTACCCCGTTTACGCAGACTTAGCCGCAATTGCTGCCGAGGCCTGTGATGAATAAGGCGCAATATCTAGCAACCATGGGTATTACCTCATGGGTAGAGCGCGGCAAAGCCGGCGTTGCGCCAGAGCGCGCCGTGGATTGGCCAAGCCTACGCCAACAAGCGCTCGCTTGCCAAGCTTGCACCTTATGTGAAGCGCGCACTCAAGTGGTGTTTGGCACCGGCAACGAACAAGCTCAATTATTAATAGTGGGCGATGCACCAACAGAAGGCGAAGACAGCCAAGGTGAGCCTTTTATTGGGCCAGCCGGCGAGCTGCTCACCAAGATGTTGCGAGCTATAGGCCTTAGCCGCGAGCAAGTTTACCTTGCCAATGCGATCAAATGTCACCCACCCAGCAACCGCTCGCCCAAGCCAGAAGAAGTGGCCGCTTGCACGCCTTGGTTACAGCAGCAAATTGAGCTTTTACAGCCAGAGGTTATTTTGGCCGTTGGTCAATTTGGTGCGCAGTGTTTATTGGGTAGTAACGATAGCTTAAGCGCGATGCGTGGCCAGGAATACCATTATCAAGATATCCCCTTGCTGGTGTCACATCACCCTACACAATTATTGCAAACCCCCGACAAAAAACGTGAAGCATGGGAAGATTTGCAGCGTCTAAAAAATTATTTGCCATGATGTGTAATATATGGTTTCATTGGCCTTATGAATCGTGTTTACAATCATCTTCTCTCTCTCCTCAGGCTTATACCGCTGGCATAATTAGCTGCGTCTAATTGATGACAGGGTAAATACTCTTTATAACTATATTTTTTGCCTCTTAATTTAGGAAATGTTATGCAATTACAACGCTCAATTAGCTCTTTAGGTTTATTATTCACCGCCGTTGGCGGCATTGTGGGTTCCGGTTGGTTATTTGGCCCTATGTACGCCGCGCAGTTGGCCGGCCCCGCTGCCATTATTTCGTGGATGCTGGGTGGCGTGTTAATGCTATTTATTGCCTTTACCTTTGCCGAGCTAGCGACCGCTTACCCGCGTGCCGGTGGCATGGTGCATTTTGGTCGCATGAGTCATGGCCCCGTGGTGAGCTTTACCATTGGCTGGATGATTTGGTTATCAAGTGTGGTGGTGGCGCCGGTGGAAACTTTGGCCTTGCTACAATATTCCGGTAACTACGTGCCGGGGATTATGCACACAGTGGGTGGCGTTAAAATGTTAACCGCAATGGGCATTGGTTATGCGGCTATTTTAATGGCATTAATGGTGATGTTAAATTCTTGGGGAGCGAAATTTTTTAGTAAATCCAGTGCAGTGATTGTGACCATCAAATTAGGTGTGCCGATTTTAACCCTGATCGTTTTGTTTAGTCTTGATTTTCATGTTTCAAATTTTCATCAGTTTGGTGGCTTCGCACCCTTTGGTTGGAAAGGCATTATTACCGCCCTGCCCTTAGGTGGTGTGGTGTTTGCGTTTATTGGCTACAGCCCAGCCATTCAGTTAGCGGGCGAAGCCAAAAATCCACAAAAAGCCATTCCTTTTGCTATTTTGGGTGCGGTGAGCATTTGTATTATTTTATATGTGCTAATCCAAATGTCATTTATTGGCGCCATGACCCCCGCTTTTTTGGCTAAAGGTTGGAATCATTTATCTTTCGTCGGCGACGCTGGGCCTTTTGCCGGGGTGTTAACCGCATTTGGCGTTACCTGGTTGGTCGTCGTGATTTATGCCGATGCGTTTATTAGCCCTTTTGGCACCGCGTACATTTACACCGCATCGACTTCTCGGGTGACTTATGCATTGAGCGAAGTCGGTTTGTTTGGCAAAATGTTTGCAGAATTAAACAAAAAAGGTGTGCCGGTAAAAGCCATGTTGCTAAACTTTTTTGTTGGCATGTTATTGTTTTTGCCGTTCCATGCTTGGCAAGCCATGGTGGAGTTTTTAATTTCTTGCTTCATTATTGCTTATAGCATTGGTCCCGTGGCTTTATATGTTATGCGCAAGCGTGACCGCGCCACGCCACGTCCTTTTAGATTGCCGTTCTATCCAGTTATGACCATGATTGCTTTTTACGTGTGTAACATGTTGTTGTTTTGGACTGGCTGGAAAACGATTCAACATTTGTTGATGGCCATTGCCGTGGGTGTGCTGGTGTTGATTTACAAAATTTTCAGCCAACGTGGTGAAAAGTGGTTAGGCCAGTGGAAACAGTCGTGGTGGTTAATTCCCTACATTGCTGGAATTGGTGTATTAACGTACCTGGGCTCGTTCGGCGGTGGTAAAAATGTGATTACTTTCGGCGTAGATTTTTTTGTGATGGCCGCTTTTTCATTAGTGATTTTTTGGCTAGCAGTTAGCTCGGCTTCGAAGGCTGCGCTATAAGCACGATAAGCCCGGTTGTTGCGTTCCTCGCAACGACGGTTTTTTTAAAAGGCTGAGAGCGTACGTGGTTTTTTCCGGAGTCGTTGTTGTGAGGAGCGCAGCGACGCGCACCAAAGGAAAGGCACAGGTCACTCCCCTGTCACAGTCGTGTTCCATTTTAAGAATGCCATAGCGGCATTTATTTTGGTGATTTCAACCAACTATTAATGCCATAAAACGGCACCGACTCTATGCGGTGTTGTGCATCAAACGAAAAATTCAATTCACTCACCCGCAAGCCTTGCTCGGAATGCGGGTGTTCTTGCAAAAATAAGGCCATGCTTTTTAACGTGCCACCTTTGCCTGATTTCACTTCTACTGGCACAATCGTTTGTTGCTTGAGGAAAATAAAATCTATTTCTGCGTTGCTTGTTTTTGCTTCGCGTTGCCAATAAAAAAGTTTTGCCGGCAATGTTTGTGGGCTGTAGGCAATGTATTCTTGTGCTACAAATTGTTCGGCAATCCCGCCCAGATGTTTGACATCAAGTTTTGCACCTAACCATTGGTCGAGTTTCAAGCCTAGCAAATTTTGTGCTAAACCAATATCGAACAAAAACACTTTAAAAATAGTGTCTTTTGTTGAGGCGGTCAAGGGTAAGCCTTGGCCGCTGCTGTGTTGCACGCGATGGGCAATGCCTGCCTTGCATAATAAGCTTAACGCATTTTTCACATTAACGCTGCGGGCCTCGGGATCAATGTTGACGTATTTAAATTTGTTGCCAAGTTGCTCAGGGATTTTGTGAAACACTTTTTCTAGGTAGGGCAAATCTTTTTGCTTGGCATATTTGCTAAAATCTTGTTGATAAGTGGTGAGGATGTCTTGCTGAATATCTTGACAGGCGTAAGCATCGCGAGTTGTTAACCAGGTACCTACCACTTCTGGCATGCCGCCAAGCCAAAAATAGGTTTTGACGTGTTCTAGTAATTGCGTGTGGATCGGCTCGCTAATGTCTTGCTTGTTAATATAATCGATTAAATCATCACGATCTTGCACGGATAAAAACTCGTTAAACGATAAGGGGTAAATATATAAAAATTGCAGGCGGCCTACTGGCATACCCACTTCTTCCAGCGCAAAGTCGACTAATGATCCGGCTGCTATAACGTGCAGCTGTGGATAGTCTTCTTTAAAATAGCGTAAAGCGGTGATGGCTTGGGGGCAAGCTTGAATTTCATCAAAAAACAGGAGGCTTTTGCCGGGCTGTATCACTTGTTGGCTGTGCAGGGCTAGTTTTTCACAAAGTTGATGTGGATCGAGATTATCGGTAAAAAAAGCTTTTAGAGCGGGCTCTTTCTCGAAATTGAAGGCGGCAAAATGCTCGAATTCTTGCCCAAGCTGCTTGGCAAGCCAAGATTTTCCCACTTGGCGGGCACCTCTGAGTAGCAGCGGTTTGCGGCGTTCACTTTGTTTCCATTCTTGGAGGTTGTTAAAAGCTAATCTTTTCATATTAAATCAATGGGTTGGAAGTTTATTGTTAAAACACTAGGGTATTTTAACAATATTTATGCTAAAACACCCCCGTATTTTGACATGTTTTGTGCTAAAACACTAGGGTGTTTTAGCAATTTTGGCGTAGTAGAAGCCATCGGTGGATCCAGGCAAGCATTGGCGGCCGTGTTCGGTGCTTATGCCCCACGGCGCTTCAATGGCTTGGCAGTGGGCGTCGGGGTGATTGGCTAGAAAGGCGGTAATAACGGTGTCATTTTCGGCCTTTAAAACCGAGCAGGTGGCGTAGAGTAAAATGCCGCCTGGGGCGAGCAATGGCCATAAGGCGTTGAGTATTTTGGTTTGCTCGGCGCCTATTTTTTTAATATCGCTGCGGCGGCGTAGTAATTTAATGTCGGGGTGGCGACGTATGACGCCGGTGGCGCTGCACGGGGCGTCGAGTAAAATACGATCAAACAATTCTCCGTCCCACCACGTCTCTACTTCGCTGGCATCGGCAACCTTTACGTCAGCCTCCAATTGCAAGCGTTGTAAGTTTTCCACAATGCGTTCGCTGCGGGCAGCGCTATTGTCTAAGGCGGTGAGTTTTAAGCTGGGTTCTAATTCTAATAAGTGGCAAGTTTTGCCGCCCGGCGCGGCGCAGGCATCGAGCACGCGCTGCTGGGGTTTAACGTTGAGTATATGTGCGGCCAGTTGTGCGGCTTCGTCTTGCACAGAAATGCTGCCGTTTTCAAACCCGGGCAAGGTTTTGATATCGACAGGTTTTTCTAGGTATATGGCTTCGCTAGAGTAGCTGCCTGCATGCGCTTCAAGTTCTTCGTCGTGTAAGCTTTTTAAATAGGTCGTGCGATCTTGTTGTTGCGCATTAACCCGCAACACCATGGGGGCGTGTTGTTGATTGGCTTGCAAAATATTTTGCCAGTGCTCGGGCCAGTCTTGCTGCACCATTTTAATAAACCAGGCCGGGTGGGAAAATTGTGCGCTAGGGCTTTCGGTTTGCTGCGCGAGTAACTTTTCGCGTTGGCGCAAAAAATTTCGTAGCACGGCGTTAATAACATTTGCGGCCCACTCTTTATTGAGCTGTTTGGCGGCATCAACAGATTCATTGATGGCGGCAAATTGAGCAATGTCTAAATATTCTAATTGTAACAAGCCTATTATAACGAGCGCCAGCAAATCGCTGTCTTTTTCATGAAACGATTTTTTCAGTAATTGTTCGGCAATAAAGCGTAAATGGTGATAATGGCGGCACGCGCCATAAACTAAGGTTTGAATAAAAGGTTTGTCGTCTTGAATGTCGCTAAGTGCGCTATCAATGTTTTTACCGTTGCGAATAATTTTTGCTAAAGCAGTCGCGGCCATCGCTCGGCTATTCATTAGCATCCAAAATAGTACCAATAATTAACGGCGTGCTGTTGGCGTTGAGAGCTTGCTCGGCCGTTTGCACATTACCACCGGCCCATTGTAATTGGGTGATGCGCAAAATGCCGGCGCCACAAGAAACATCAACGCCGATTTTGTCGGTTCCAATAATCATGCCGTGCGGGGCATCGGTTAGTTCGGGAATAACGTCTGCCTGCCAAATGCGCAGGCGCTCACCTTTAGCAAAAGTGTAGGCAACGGGCCAAGGATTAAAGGCGCGAATCATACGTTCAATTTGTTGGGCGCTGAGCTCCCAATTAAGGTTGGCGTCAGATTTACTAATTTTTACTGCATAAGTCATGCTGTCATGATCTTGCTTGTGCAGTGTCAGGCTTTGTTGCTCGATGGCAGGTAAAGATTCTAATAAAGCGTTCGCACTCAGCTCGCCTAAGCGTGGGTATAAGCTGCCGGTGGTCTCTTGCTTATCAATATTCAAGGTTGCGTAGGCTAATATTTCGCCGGTATCAATACCGCTATCCATTTTGAATATGGTCACACCAGTGATGCTATCGCCTGCCAATAAGGCACGCTGTGCTGGCGCTGCGCCACGCCAACGCGGCAATAAGGATAGATGCGCACAAATGCACCCCAGTTTGGGGTAGTCTAAAATAGCTTGCGGCACGATTAAGCCGTAGGCAATCACAATAATTAAATCAGGCTTAACATTTTGAATGGTGCTAATAACCTCAGGGTCTTTTAAGCTAGTAGGTTGATAGACTTCAAGCTGGTGCTCCAAGGCAAATTGCTTCACGGGGCTGGGGCTGAGTTTACGGCCACGACCCGATGGGCGATCGGGCTGGGTTAACACCATCACAATTTCATGATCGGTGTTCGCTAACCCGGCTAAAACGGGTACGGCAAAATCGGGTGTGCCAGCAAATAGTATACGCAAGACCAGAATCTCTCTTCATTGTTGGCCGAATTCTCGCGTTTCTGATGTGAAAAAGCAACTAATTGATGTAAAAATTTTCCCCTAGAGATTATATGGGTAAGGCTTCCATTGCGAGTTAAAGTGAGTATAATTACTATTTATTTATTCATTGGGGTGGTTTGCATGCTATTTTCTCGCTTTATGGGCTTATGTTTGGGTGTGGTGTTGATTTTAATGGGGTGCAGCACGCAAGCTTTAAGCCTTAAAAAAAATTACCCGGTTAATTACACCGTGCAAAATAAAGACACCTTGTGGGCCATCTCTGCAAAATATTTAAACGATCCTTGGCATTGGCCAAGTTTGTGGGCCTGCAATCCGCAAATTCATAATCCGCATTTAATTTACCCGGGCGATAAATTACACATGGCCATTGTTAACGGTCAACCTTGCCTACAGCGTGAGCCGCGGGTGGTGAAGTTGTCGCCGACTGTGCGTGTGGACAGTCATGCCAGCCCTATTGCGCCAATCCCGTTAGATTTAATTGAGCCTTTTTTAACAAAAACCCGTGTGATGTCTAAAAAACAATTTTTAACCGCCCCTTATGTGTTGGCGCAACAAGAAGAGCGCTTAATGTCTACGCGCGGTGATGTGATTTATGTGCGCGGTATTAAAAACCAACGCGATAAACGCTTCTTGGTATTACATCGTGAAGAAACTTATTTTGATCCACAAACCAAAAAACCTTTGGGCATTGAAGCACGTTATGTTGCTAGCGCACAATTGCAACGCTTGGCTGATCCGGCCGAATTAAAAGTGACCCAGGTGCGGGGTGTTATTGGTGAAGGCGATCGCTTGTTTGCCGATAAGCCGGGGGTTTTTCCAGCTGAATTTGTGCCTCATACGCCAAAAAATCCAGTGAATGCCCAGATTATTGCTATTTTGCGCAATATTTCACAGGTGGGCCGCTTTAATGTGGTGGCATTAAATTATGGCAAAACCCAAGGTGCGAAGCCTGGCCAAGTGTTGGCGGTGATGAAGGCCGGCCGAATACTGAAAGACAAATATGCCCAGCAAGGTAACAAACAAATTAAATTGCCGACTAAACAAATTGGCACGGTGATGATTTTTCGCACGTTTCCAAAAGTGAGTTATGCGCTGGTTATGAAAGCCCAGCAAGCCATTAGAGTATTAAACAAAGTGCAACGTATAAAGTAATGTCTGAGCAAAGCGTCTTTTTTAAGTTAATTCGCTGCGGTGTCTCATGGCAAAAGTTACAGCCTATGTTGGCACAGTTAAAGTCGCCCACCGCGTTACTGGATGTTGATGTGGCCAGCTTAAAACATTTTGGCTGGAGCGCAGAGCAAAGAGAACGTTGGCAGAAAATGGATGCCGCGAGCATTGCCAATGATCTTGAATGGGCGGCAATGGAAAATAACCATTTAATTACGATACTTGATGCTGCCTACCCGCCGCTCTTAAAAAACATTTATGATCCGCCTATCGCTTTATTTGTGAAAGGTAATGCGGCGTTATTGTCGCAGTGGCAGCTGGCCATGGTAGGCAGCCGCAACCCAACCAAGATGGGTGCTGATACGGCGTTTGAATTTGCTGAGCATTTGGTCAAGATGAATTTGGTAATAACCAGTGGCTTGGCAACTGGCGTGGATGCTGCTAGCCACCAAGGTGCTTTGGCCGGTAAAGGCCAAACCATTGCGGTCTGTGGCACGGGTTTAGACCGGGTTTACCCAGCCAAGCATCGCAAGTTAGCACAAGAAATTGCTAACAATGGGGCGTTGGTGTCTGAGTTTGCCCTGGGGGTGAAGCCGCAGCCTTACCATTTTCCGCGTCGCAACCGAATTATTAGCGGCTTGAGCTTGGGCACGTTGGTGGTGGAAGCCGCGTTAAAAAGCGGCTCATTAATTACGGCCCGCCAAGCCATGGAGCAAGGGCGCGAAGTGTTTGCTATTCCAGGCTCTATTCATAACCCTTTAGCCAGAGGCTGCCATCGCTTATTGCGCGAAGGGGCCAAATTGGTTGAGCGTGCTGAGGATGTTGTGGAAGAATTATCACAATTAGCCGGCGCGCAGCCTCTACCCTCACTTGAAAAGCCCATTAACGCCCTTACACTAGACTTAGACTACCAGCAGTTACTCAATTGTATTGGCTATGAAAGCACTGCGGTTGATGTTATAGTGGCCCAATCAGGCATGGCGGCAGACCAAGTTGCTTCTATGTTGTTGATTTTAGAGCTAAATTCACATGTCAGCGCCGGCCCGGGAGGGTATCAGCGCGTAAAGTAAGAGCAAACTGATGACTGAAAGTTTCTTAGAAATTCTATGGTTTTTATACGAAAAATACAGCAGCGAAGAGCTGCAAGAGCAAATTTTATCGCCAAACTTAGTGGATGAACTGCAAATGGAAGGCTTTATGGCCCAAGATGTGCAAGAAGTGATGGCGTGGTTTATGGGTTTTAATGAAAAGAAACCCGCACTGATGCAATTCAAAAAAGCGAAGTCCATTCGCATCTATACCAACGATGAAAATTACAAATTATCAGCTGATGCGCGTGGTTTTATCTTTTATTTAGAGCAACAGCATTTGTTGGATGGTTTAACTCGTGAGTTAATTTTACAGCGTGCGATGCAATTACCTGTTCCCCAGGTAGACATGGGAACACTGCGTCACATTATTAATATCGTGCTTGAAACAGAGCGCAATCATGTCACCAAAAATCACTCCGTCGATGGAAAGCGTTTCTTTCAATTGATGCATGATAACAAAATTACGGTACATTAAAAAAGTTATGGAAAAACGTTTAGTTATTGTTGAGTCTCCCGCTAAAGCGAAGACTATTAAAAAATATTTAGGTAAGGGCTACACCGTGTTGGCCTCTTATGGCCACGTGCGTGATTTGCTGCCCAAGCAAGGCGCAGTGGACCCATCCAATGATTTTGAAATGAAGTATGAGCTTATTGCCAAAAACGCCAAACACGTTGAGGCCATGACGAAGGCCATGAAGCAAGCCGACGTGCTAATGCTAGCGCCGGATCCGGATCGCGAGGGTGAAGCGATTGCTTGGAATATCGCGCATATTTTAGAAGAGCGTAAAGTACTTGAGGGCAAGCGTGTTGTGCGCGTGGTGTTTAATGAAATCACTAAATCTGCCATTCAAGAAGCGGTGGATAACCCCCGTGAAATTGCCATGGATTTGGTTCATGCCCAGCAAGCGCGTCGGGCGCTAGATTATTTGGTGGGTTTTAATTTATCACCTTTATTATGGAAAAAAGTTCGTCGCGGCTTATCTGCTGGCCGAGTGCAAAGCCCCGCGTTGCGTTTAATTGTAGAGCGTGAACTCGATATCGAAAAATTTAATTCGCAGGAATATTGGAGTGTCGAAAGCGACTTGTTAACTAACAAGCAAAGTTTTACTGCAAAATTAGTGGAATATAAAACGGATAAAGTTGAACAATTCACTATCACCAATCAAGAGCAAGCCGATAAGGTTATTGCTGATTTAACCGAAAAAGCAAAGGGTAAATTAACCGTTAGTAAGATTGCGAAAAAGCAACGCAAACGTAATCCCGCCGCACCTTTTATTACCTCCACGCTGCAACAAGAAGCCGCGCGTAAACTAGGCTTTACCGCCCAGCGCACCATGCGCATAGCTCAGCAATTATACGAAGGTATTGAAATTGGCACCGGCTCAGTGGGTTTAATTAGTTACATGCGTACAGATTCGGTTAACTTAGCCGGTGAAGCCTTAGAAGAAATTCGTGATTTAATTGCTAAGCGTTATGGTAAAGAAAATTTGCCTGACGAAGTACGCCTGTTTAAAACTAAAGCTAAAAATGCGCAAGAAGCGCATGAGGCTATTCGCCCCACAGCCGCCAAGCGTCGGCCAGAAGAAATAACCGAATACTTATCGGCCGAGCAATACAAATTATATGATTTGGTGTGGAAGCGAACCATCGCATGTCAAATGATCCCTGCTACCATCAATACGGTTGCCATTGATTTAGAATGTGGCGAGCCGGGTAACCGCTTTAGGGCCAATGGCTCAACCATTGCCAACCCTGGTTTTATGAGCGTGTACCTTGAGGGTCAAGATGATTCCAAAGCCAGCGATAACGACGAAAAATTATTACCTGAGCTAAACAAAGGTGATGTGATTGATGTGAGCGAAATTCGTGGCACGCAACATTTTACCGAGCCACCACCGCGCTTTTCAGAAGCCAGCTTGATTAAATCGTTGGAAGAATTTGGCATTGGCCGACCTTCAACTTATGCCTCAATTATTTCAACCTTGCAACATCGTGAATATGTTAACTTAGATAAAAAACGCTTTTACCCTACCGATGTTGGCCGTGTGGTCACAAAATTTTTAACTGAATATTTTACCAAATACGTAGATTTTGATTTCACTGCCGATTTAGAAAATGAACTCGATGAAGTTTCACGCGGTGAAAAACAATGGGTGCCGTTATTGCGCCAATTCTGGGAACCTTTTGATTCCTTGATTCATAAAATTGATGAAACCGTAAAGCGTAGCGATGTCACCCAAGAAAAAATTGACGAAAAATGTCCAGAGTGTGAGGCAGACCTAAGCATTCGCCTGGGACGTACCGGCCGCTTTATTGGTTGCACCGCATTCCCCGAATGCTCATACACACGCAGCCTAGACGATAATGGCGAGCCCGACAATGCCGCTGAAATTATTGGCGACCGCAAATGCCCGAAAGATGAAGCTGAGCTGATTATTAAACATGGCCCATATGGCAAGTTTATTGGTTGCAGTAATTATCCCGATTGTAAATTCATTGAGCCACTCGTTAAGCCACGCGACACGGAAGTGAAATGTCCTAAATGCAGCGACGGCACTATTTTGGAGCGCAAATCTAAACGCGGCAAAATATTTTTCTCCTGTTCAGGGTATCCAAAATGTGATTACGCCCTATGGAATGAGCCGTTAGATGAGGCTTGTCCGAAATGTGAATGGCCAATGCTAACACTAAAAGTCACCAAGCGCAGCGGCGAGCAAAAAGTTTGCCCACAACAAAGTTGCGATTATATTGTGAGTAAAGAGGAAGAGACCGAAGAGTAGGCTAATGACTGGCCCCTCAAAAAAGAATCTCGGTGGATGCTTCTAGCTGAATTAAGCTTGAGCGAAAATGGGCGCAGTGTCTATCTATACATAAGCAATTACTTATACAATAGGCTGCTGCCTCACATGAACCAAAGCCCAGATTTCAATGGGGAACGAACGGGTTTAATCTTCGCTTTGACTAGAGTCATCGCTGTTAGCTTTAACCGGTAACCTAACAAAAAAAGTAGTGCCTGTACCCACCGTGCTTTCAACGTTAATTGAACCACCATGCTTTTCAATAATACCATGCGAAATAGACAAGCCTAAACCGGTGCCCTTGCCTACCTCTTTGGTAGTAAAAAAGGGTTCGAATAATTTGTCAAAATTCTTTTTGTCAATTCCGTCGCCGGTATCTTTTACGGTTATAAGAACTTCATTACCAATTTGTTCAGTTGATAAGGTAATCACCCCATCTGCTTCTATGGCATGCCCCGCATTGGTGATCAAATTGGTGAAAACTTGTTGAATTTGGCCTTTATTACCTGCAATAGCAGGAATGCCGGCGTAATGTTTATCGATTACGCATTTGTACTTTATTTCATTCCAGAGCATTTTAACCGTGGTATCAAGTATCGATTCAACATCCACTTTTTCTTCTACACCAGCATCAACACGCGCATAGCCTTTTAAGCCTGCAACAATGCCGGTTACACGTTCTAAGCCTTCAACGCTATCATCGATTAACTCTATTACATCTTCTAAAATAAAATCGAGCTTGTGTTCTTTATACAATGCCGCTATTTTATCGGTAATATCAGCCAAATTAACTTGGGCAGGCTGCGCCGCCAAAAATTCTTTTTGCTGGGCAAGAAAAAGCGTGATTGCCGCCATATATTTTTTTGTACTATTTGTGTTACTAGTAACAAAGGCGATAGGATTATTGATTTCATGGGCAACACCAGCCGCCAGCTGTCCAATGGAGGCTAGTTTTGAACTTTGCACCAGCTGGTTTTGAGTTGATTGTAACTCGGTGTGTGTGGCTTGTAGCTTGGTATAATTATTCTTTATTTTTTCATTTGAAAGACGCTGCTCTAAAAGCATGTTCATCTGTATGGTTGTGGTTTCTAAAATCTTTAATAAATACTCATTTTTTGCGGTTTTTTGTTCGGAATAAAATTCAGCCACGGCAATAATTTCACCTGCACAGGAAATAGGCACAGCAAAACAGGTTTGCAAGCCCGACTCAAAGCAGGGTTTAGAGCGAGAGAAGTTTGGAGCGGTATCAATATTCTCAACCCAAGCTGCTTTTTGCTTTTCATAAACTCGTCCAGGTAAGCCCATACCAGCATCAAGATAGGTTTTGCTAGTGGCATCAACAAAACTTTGAAATTTGTCTTCACTTGATAAATACCATATTGGCGAAGGTGCCAATTGAGGTTTGCCATCGGCTTCAGACACCCAATAGATATGCCCGACACCCCATCCGCAAGACTTGCAAACAGCGTTAATGTAATATTCTAAAATTTGCTCAGTCTCTTTATGTTTATCGCTCATCTTTAACAATGAAAACAATAAGTCGAGTTCTTTATTTTTTTCAAGCAAAGCTTGGTAAGCGAGATAGAGGCTGCGCGGCTTATTTTCAAGTAAGTCTTCTGCTATTTTTCTGGCTTCATGCTCACGCTGCAGAGCCAGCTCTAAACGTTCTATTGATGGCATTTCTAAGCCCTTATTCCATATGATACGTCTTGAACCAATGCCATCCACGCTTGGTTTAAAGAAATTTGATGGGTAGGATAACATTTTCCATATTCTGGCTGTATGGCTGGGAATAGATCACTGCAAGCACCTAAGCCAAATGGTGGTTTAACGGATTCGCTAAACAAACTTAATACTGTCCTTTGCATGTGGCTCCCTTTCAATATGCAATCCAACGGATTATGCCAAAAGTGTATAATAGCATAGCCAAGTTTTCCGTCTACCCTCACTTTACAGGGAAATGGCATAAATCTGTACTAAATCAAAGGCCGAGGAGCGGGATTGTTGAGTAGTAAAGAGCCTTGTAGTAGATGATTTTTATTCGTCGAGATAGTTGCCTCGATGCCGATGACGGTGTAAGTAACAAAGCAAGCCCGCCTTCTTGGGATTGGCAGGCCGTATACATAACAACGCTCGGACGTTGGATTTTCTCAAGCCGGAACGCAATATAACCGACCCTTAAATATAATGCGCTTACCAGTCCATAGAGAACTGTCGATACAATTGAATTAAGCCCCTGAGTAACAAGCTGAACAAAGCCGATAATGCAGAGTAATCAACCTTGCGCCAGCACGAAAAGATAGCACATCAAAGTTTTGCTTTAACACTTCTTCAAGAGTCTTAATATCCGCTTCGATAAAAACAGCAATATCGACTAAGCTATATTGCTGTAAAACAATATCGGCAATAACTTCATGCCAAGGTACATTGGCATTTAATATCACGCCATCGTATTCCAAGTAAGGTTTGTCTGCTGGTTTGAATTCTGGTGGTTCACTTTTTAGTGAAACTTTTTTGCGGTGAATTTTCTTTTTAGCCATGATCTTTTCCTTAGGTTTAGCGATTAAAGTTACCGAGTTAATATTACTGATTTCTTGAGTAAATTAGATAGCGGTGGTGTGTTTAGTGCGCGCTTTTTAGATTTGCCTTTGGCTGTATGTTTTTTAAGATGGTCTAAAATATTTTTTTCGGTAACGTCTAAGTTATTACGTAAGCGTGTTGCACGATTGATAAGTAAATATAATTCTAGTTTGTTCATCCATTTGATAATGAAATGCTGTTTTGACATTCTCGTATAGTCCTCTTTTATAGTAGGCGACAATGAGCGAAGGCTTGCTTTGTTTGATTATTATTGTTGTAACGTGCTTTCCATTGCTTATCGCGTCATAGGGTTTTCATCTATATTGATGATCCGTTATATTCAATAATTTGACAGAAACAATCATAACGCAAACATAAATATTGTCATCAGTATGAAAGGAGACTAGATTTTACCGTGTAAATTTAAAGAGTAAAAACTGGGTGGTATATGATAGAATATGAAAT
>JAWUVP010000019.1:0-17012 GCA_034112285.1 Gammaproteobacteria bacterium | reverse complement strand
GTGGGTCAATATCAGGGTTTTCTAGCGGGTATTATCAATGCCGGCTTGATGAGCGCGGGCTTGGATGTGCATTTCTAGTTGGCATTATTCACCTTTGAGGTTTTTATTTCGAGGGTGAATTCTTGCTGTTAATTTTCAGTTTCTTTTAGTATTTCTTGCCCACGCGCTAGCGCGGCATTCATGCCGGCTTGAATAATGCTGGCATAATCGTGTTGGCGAAATGTTTCTAGAGCTGCAAAAGTGGTGCCATTTGGCGAGGTGACTTGCTCGCGCAGTGTGGTAAATTGGTTGCCATGCTGCTGTGCCATCATTGCGCTGCCAAGCATGGTTTGCATGGCCAATTGTGCAGCAAGTGTGCTGGGTAAGCCATTGGCTACCGCTGCGGCCTGCATCGCCTCTAGCATGAAAAAGAAATACGCTGGGCCAGAGCCCGATAAGGTGCTCAACACATCAAGCTGATGTTCGCTCTCCACCCAGGCACTCATGCCTACTGCATCAAAAATGGCGCTAATGTGTTGGCGCTGGCATTCACTTAAATCATCATTCGCACACAATCCTGTGGCGCCCAAGCCTACTGCGCAAGGGGTGTTGGGCATGGCGCGCACCAGTGGGCCTGGGGTGTTTAGGCTTTTTGCCATGTTGGCCAGGGTAATGCCGGCGGCAACCGAGACGATCACGGGTTGTTGATTTTTGTAGAGTGTTTGTAGTTGCTCACAGACTTCGCTAATTTGATAGGGTTTGACGGCCAGAATAATGATATCGGCTTGCGCTGCCATGGCCAGGTTATCGGTGGAGGTGGTCACGGGAAAGGCGGCCAGCTTTTCGGAGCTGCGGTTGGCAATAAATAATTTATCACTTGGGTAGTTTTGCGCTAAGAGACCGTTAATAATGGCGCCTGCCATGTTGCCAGCGCCAATAAATGCAATTTTGGGTTGTGTCATGAGCCTATCCTAAAGTGATTGTAAAATATTAGCTAATGGGTATTATAGCGTAATTCTCGCCGTGTTTATTAATAACGGATGTGCATGACAATGACTTTGGACGATTAACCATGAAAATTACTACCTGGAATGTCAATTCCATTAATGTACGTTTACAACATGTTCTTGATTGGATGGCTGAACATCAATCTGATGTGTTGTGTTTGCAAGAAACCAAAATGACCGACGACAAATTTCCTGCCGAGGCGATTGAAGCCGCGGGGTATCAGGTGAGTTTTGCCGGGCAAAAAACCTATAACGGCGTGGCCATTTTAAGCCAGCATCCTATTACCGATGTGGTGACTGAATTCCCCGGTTATGGGGATCCGCAGCGTCGTTTAATGGCGGCGACGATTAATGGCGTGCGCATTGTTGATGTGTACATTCCAAACGGCTCTAGTGTGGATTCTGATAAGTATGTTTATAAACTAGAATGGTTGACCCACTTGCAAACGTTTATGGAGCAGCAAGTGGCCGAGCATGAGCATGTGGTCTTGCTGGGTGATTTTAATATTGCGCCAGCCGACCTTGACGTGCATGATCCAGATGCATGGCGCGATGATGTGCTGTGCAGCGCGCCCGAACGTGAGGCGCTGGAAAAATTAGTGCAGTTGGGTTTGGTGGATGTGTTTCGTGAATACACCGATGAAGCTTTATATTCTTGGTGGGATTATCGTCAAGCCGCCTTTAGGCGTAACCGCGGTTTACGCATTGATTTGATTTTAGCGACCACTGAGTATGCTAAGCAATGTGTTGAAGTCATGATTGACAAAGCACCGCGCAAATGGGAACGTCCTTCCGATCACGCGCCTGTGATGGCGACATTTAGTTAATTTATGCAGCAGTATGATGTGATTATAGTAGGTGCCGGCGCCGCTGGGCTGATGTGTGCTATTGAGGCCGGTAAGCGTGGGCGCAAAACCTTGTTGCTGGACCATGCCAACAAAGCCGGTAAAAAAATCTTAATGTCGGGTGGCGGGCGTTGTAACTTTACCAATATGTATGCCACGCCTGAAAATTATTTATCGCACAATCCTAATTTTTGTAAATCAGCCTTGAGCCGTTACACACCTTGGCATTTTATTGAGTTGGTTCAACAACACAAGATTGCTTATCATGAAAAAACCTTAGGGCAGTTGTTTTGCGATAATAAATCAAAAGATATTTTAAATTTATTGCTCAGCGAATGTGAGCGATATAACGTGACCATTAAATTAAAAACAACAATAAAATCTATCAATGCCGGCTTTATAGTCGACACGTGTATGGGCGAGTTGCGTGCTGACAGTGTGGTGATTGCCACAGGCGGGTTATCTATTCCAACCTTAGGCGCCAGCCCTTTTGGCTACAAAATAGCCGAACAATTTGATTTGCCGGTGCACCCCACGCGTGCAGGCTTGGTGCCGTTTACTTTACATGAACATGATAAGCAACGCTTTGCCGATTTGTCTGGCGTTAGCCAAGAGTGTGTGGTGAGCTGCAATGGGCAACGCTTTCGTGAATCAATGTTGTTTACCCATCGTGGTTTGAGTGGGCCGGCGATGTTGCAAATTTCATCGTACTGGCGCCCGGGTAACACCTTGCGGATTAATTTATTGCCAGATAGTGATTTGTTGGCTTTATTAATAACAGCCAAACAAGATTCTGCCAATCAATTGGTGAAAACGTGTTTGTTAACTTATTTCCCCAAGCGTTTGTTGACGGCCATGTTGGCCGAAGATATCTTGGCGCAACGGTTGCAAAATTGTAGCCATAAACAATTAGAAACCATTGCGCATTGTTTCACCGCCTGGGAAGTTGTGCCTAACGCCACCGAAGGTTACCGTACCGCTGAAGTGACTTTGGGAGGTGTTGATTGTGATGTGCTGTCTTCCAAAACGTTTGAGGTGAGTAAAGTGCCGGGGTTATATTTTATTGGGGAAACGCTCGATGTGTCTGGCTGGCTAGGCGGATATAACTTTCAATGGGCTTGGGCGTCGGGTTGGGCTGCCGGGCAAGTGGCTTGAATCATCAATAATTAAAGGGCTAAACAATGAAACCTTGGTTCGCATGCCTTGCCGCAACGCTTTGGTCATATATATTAACGAATATGCCTTAAGATGCTTGCCATGAGGGTCGATTTTCGCTACAATCCTTCGTTAATTACATGCCCTAATTAGGATTTACAAGATTATGAGAAAAGATATTCACCCTAAGTACGAAGAAATAAACGTTAGCTGCAGCTGCGGTAGCGTCTTTACAACTCGCTCTACAGGTCACGATTTAAGCCTTGATGTCTGCGCAAGCTGCCATCCTTTTTATACTGGCAAGCAGAAATTAATGGATACGGCTGGCCGTGTTGATAGCTTCCGTAAGCGTTTCGGTAAGCGTACAATTACTAAGAAGGCCGAATAAACTTCGTACTTCACAAAAAAAGCACCTTCGGGTGCTTTTTTTGTGCCTGGCAACTCTAAGCTGGGGCGTTTTGTGTGGTGCTTGTTGCGGCTGTGTTTAAATAGTCTGATGGACGCAGGCAAAAAAAAGGGTGACCCGAAGATCACCCTTATACAGATCGAGCAGTTGTAATTATTATTATTCTGCTTCTTATTGTTATTCGACCGTAGTCTTTACGCAACTTTATGGTTTTTATTCTTCTTATCTATTCTTATTATCGTTTTGGTTTTTATTGTTGCTACTTATTGTTTTTGTGTTGTATCTAACTTAAGGAACTATCCTCGCCAAAAGCTGGTTCAGATAGTGGTATTCCCTATGCCGAGTAAGTATTATAGTATGGTTTCCTTAAAATAACCTTAACAAACGTAAATTATATGTACACGATACCAACAATAGTTGTATTTCTGGTGTTTTGGGCCGTATTTCGCTATGATTACGCCTTTTTAGTAAGGGAGTAACTCAATGAATGGTAAGCGGATGCAGTTCTATAGTTGGTTGATCTGGAGCCTGGGTGCTTTGTTTTACTGCTACGAGTACTTTTTGCGGATCTCTCCTACCGTCTTCACCGGCGATTTAATGCGCACCTACGGCTTGGGTGGCGGTGCTCTGGGCAATTTAGTCGCTTTCTACTATTATGCCTACACGCCGATGCAATTGCCGGTGGGTATTTTAATGGATCGCTACGGGCCTCGCTTATTGCTCACCTTAGCGGTCATGTGTTGTGCCTTGGGCTCGTTTTTATTTGCTGCCACGCACTTGGTGTGGGTGGCGGCTATGGGCCGGTTTATGGTGGGGTTTGGTTCTGCCTTTGCCTTTGTGGGTGTGTTAAAACTCGCTGCCATTTGGTTGCGACCCGATAGGTTTGCGTTTGTGGCAGGTCTGGCCACTACCTTGGGTATGATTGGCGCCATGATTGGTGAAAATGCCTTAACGTTTTTAGTTAAGCATTTTGGCTGGCAGCATGTGACATTTGTATCTGGCTTTTTTGGTATTGGATTAGGTCTTGTGATTTGGATGATTGTGCGTAATAAAAAGCCTAGCGTAAATCAAAATTTTGATTATGAGCCGGTGAAAATGTCTGCAATCATTCATGATTTGTTGCAAGCCTTAAAACATAAGCAAATTTGGTTGGCGGGTATTGTGGGAGGATTATTATATATTCCTACTTCGGTATTTGCTGAGCTCTGGGGTGTTCCTTATTTAGAACAAGCACGCGGCTTTAGTTCTTATGAGGCGGCAGGTGCGGTGTCGATGATATTTTTAGGTTGGGCTATCGGTGGGCCGGTGATGGGCTTTATTTCAGATCGCTTACACATGCGTAAAGTGCCGGTTATTTTTGGTAGCTTAATCGCAGCCTTATTGTTGACCATGCTATTGTTTACGCCAAATATTCCAGTGAAGATTGTGTTTTCCATGTTGTTAATTTTTGGTATGTTTTCCAGTGCGGAAAATATTACTTTTGCCATTGCACGTGAAAGTTGCAGTAAAAACATTGCCGGTACTGCCGTGGCCATTAATAATATGATGGTGATGTTTGGTGGCATGTGCTTGCAACCTATAGTGGGTAAGGTGCTCGATGCCCATTGGCATGGCACTATGCAAAATGGTCACCGCGTGTTTACTAATTTAGCGTTTGAGCATGCCATGGTGGTAATGCCGGTTGGCTTGATTTTAGCAGCGGTGTTGACGGTGTTTATTAAAGAAACGCATGCTAAGGTTGCATCGCATTAATTTTATTGTAACGACTCAACCTTGACTTAAATATGAATATCCACCAAATGTTGTCTGGGGGAGTCGTTACGTTTTATTTAACTGAAATAAAAAACAATAAAAATAGGAGTGATAATAATGACTAAGATAATGTTATGCACAGCTGGGTGCTCATGGTTGATGATGGGCGGTCTGGTTTCTATTTGATTGAATAGAGTCCCTCGAGAGTTGTGGCAAAAACGTTCTGACATTTTTCTATTAAACTCGACCAAGTTGACATTAATATATCTGCCACACCGTGTGGAATATCTAATAGTGATGGAAATTCAGAGCTGAATTTCGTGATAGTGAGCATTTTTCTAGAGAGTGTTAATGGAAAATTTTTCTGCAAGTAGGCAATGTATTCTAAAGGTTTTCCGTAAAATATATTAGGACATGCCCAGGCATCGAATACATAGAGATGTGGGTCGTTTAGCGTATGCAGGTGTTGCATATAACGGGCTAAATTTGCACCCGCTCGAAGAGCTGGAATGGGTGATGAACTAACCAAATTAAATTGATGTCCATCACAGTGCACAACGGCTAAATAAGAAAAATCTGAATATTGAGAATGTGATTCGGCTCCAACAATAAACAAACCATTCATTTGATAGGAGAGATCTTCACAATTTCTGATGGAGTACTTTTGTAATGCCAGTGCCATGTTTAAAAGACTAATTAAGGTTAAGGCCTGGCCTATTGTTTCTTGGTGCAGGGTGTAACCTGCTGGTCCCAAATGAACAAGTATTTGTTGGGCTAAAATATCTTTTTTATTTTTACTCTCTTCTGATGCGGCCTCAAAATTTTTATCACGTTGCATATTCAACCGATTTTGGTCCGCTAAAATCTTTGATGAGCTGCCTTTTGTGCAACTAAGATCTCCTCTAGGAGTAAGAGCACAAGCCCCAGAATTTATTTGTTCTTTTAACATTTTATTTGGGCATAAATGATTGTTAAAAGGTTTATGTAGGTTGCCATGAGGAATAATGCCACTGGGTTGCTTGAGAAGTGGATATTTACTGTTATAAAGTGCAATAAATATAATCATTAACGGGCCGGTTGCATACTGGAGTGTTCTAAGCTGTTTATATAGTTTAGGGTGCATAATTATTCTCTTGAAGAGGATTCAATTTTTTATTTTCAGTATTGGTAAGTGTACAGGTTGAAAATTAAGGTAGGCTTAAATCATCGGGTTGAATATTAACTTCATTTGATGACAATAAGCAGAGTCTTGCGAGGTAAGCTAACTGGCTGTTAGCTTACCTCGCAAGATGATTTAAATGTATGAGCTCTTTATTAAGGGCCTATTATTTTTTCATCGCGGTGCGATAAATCCAAGTAACCAGTACCGCTAAACTTAAGCAGCCCAGAAGGTTAGCCAGCCAAGTCATACCCGCCGGCATAATTCTTAAGGCGTCAGATGACTGCATAATAACAAACGGTATAGCTAAAATAACCCCCATTAAAGCTGAACCAGCCACTAGACCGCAAGCCAACATGGTGGCATTTTGGCGATTGTGATCGCGTCGTTTAGTGGGAAGCTTCTCACTTCTGCGATGCACAAACCAAGACAGTAAACCGCCAATGGCTAAGGCTGATGTGACATCAAACGGCAAGTAAATGCCCATGCCAACCGCTAATACGGGGATGCGCAAATCTTTACGCTTTGCAATCTCATCGGCAATGATGCTAAGAGCACCGACGACCATCCCAGTAAAAATTAAATTCCATTGTAGTTTTCCACCAAATACCCCTTTGGCAACGGCGGCCATTAAGGTTGCTTGCGGGGCGGCTAGCATTTGATTGGGGTCCATATTTGGGCGTGGCATGATGCCGGCAATACCGTAGGCATTGAATAACAGCTTTAACACTTCAGGAATCGCAAAGGCTGCTGCGGTTACGCCCACTAGCAGCATAATTTGTTGCTTCCATGGGGTGCTGCCCACGAGCTGACCTGATTTTAAGTCTTGAATGGTGTCATTACTGATAACGCCACTAGAGGTAATTATGCCAGTAACGATAATGGTGTAGGCCGCAATATGTAACGCTATTTTGGGGACGGATAAGTCAATGGAGTGATGTACGATGGCCCAAAATATAACCGAAGCCAATAAGATAACCGATAGTGACACACCTGATATTGGGCTGCTAGATGAACCCACTAACCCGGCAAAATAGGCACAGATGGCTGATAAAATAAACCCGGCAATAACGGTAATGAGCGTAGCACTAGTGGTAAGCGTGATATGCATCATGTGGCTTAACACAATATCGGTTTGCGTTAAACTTGAATAAAGAAACGTAAATAAAGGCACTAGCATAATAACCAGCAGCCAGTTTAAATAGCGCATAGGGATGTCTTTTTCCGTGCGCAACAATTCAGTTTGATTATTCTCTTTTTTATAAAGTTTCATATTCGTGCGAATACTTTTAATTAACGGCCGGCATAAGCAAATAAATGTCCACGCACCACCCACGAGCATGGTGCCCACACCGATGTAGCGAATTTTAGTGCTCCATATCTGCATGGCTGAATCCATAAGGTTGTGCATGTCCATGTGTGCGCCAAATGAAAGCCAGGGCAAACAAAACAACCAAGCAATCACCATGCCAATAATCACACTAACACCAACAAAGGCACCTACAATGTAACCCGCGGCAATAATCGCCGGTGAAAAACCAATGCCTAAGCCTATCATGCGTTCATTGTGTACAAACCAACAAGAAACGCTTTCACTAAAAATTTGTAAGCCTGATTGGGCAAAACTAATAAAGCCACCAATTAGCCCGCCATAGGCTAAAGGTTTCATGCTGATGTCGGTGCCGGCGCTAACTTTTAAAACACTGGCAATGGCCACCCCTTCAGGGAAGCGTAAATCGGGGTCGGCTAACATGATGCGACGTAAAGGCACGGAAAAAATAATACCTAAAATACCGCCAATTAATGCTACAAGCACGGTCTGCCAGTAGTCAAAGGTTTGCCAGTAATGTAATGTGAGTAAGGCGGGCAGCGTAAAGATGACACCGGCAACCAGGCCTTCGCCTGTGGAGGCCGCTGTTTGGACAATACTATTTTCTAATACGTTTGATTCGCGAAACCAACGTAACACGCCCATGGATATAATAGCCGCTGGAATAGAAGCTGAAACCGTAATACCAATTTTCATGCCGAGGTAAGCATTCGCTGCACCCAACACGACGGTGAGAATTATGGATAGGATGACCGCTTTAACGGTAATTTCAGGAAGAATAGTTTCCGCAGGAATGAAAGGCTTTACAGACATGATTTTTCCGGTGTTTGGTTAATGAAATAGAGGAGTGTGGCTATTAGAGAACAGCCTAACCTAACCGCTCCTTGTTAAAGGAGCGGGAGGTAAGCATTTTATTGCTTGCTTATACTTTTTCTTTAATACGTGCAGCACGACCACGTAAATCGCGTAAGTAGTAAAGTTTTGCTTTGCGAACATCACCACGACGTTTCACTTCAATGCTATCAACGAGTGGGCTATGCGTTTGAAAAGTACGCTCTACGCCTTCACCGTGCGAAATTTTACGTACGATAAATGATGAGTTTAAGCCGCGATTTTTCTTGGCAATCACAACACCTTCATAGGCTTGTAAACGTTCACGAGTTCCCTCTTTTACTTTGGCTTGCACAACGACAGTGTCGCCGGCTTTAAAATCGGGTAAGTCTTTTTTCATTTGTTCATCTTCAATCTGCTGGATGATCGAGCTCATGGTTTATTCCTCAGGTTGTGATCAGAGCAAGCGCTTAGCGCTTGGGTACATCCACATGTTGTTGTAAAAACTCATCAAGTAAAGCTTGGTCGGCTTTGCTCAATGCTTGGTTTGCCAGCAAATCTGGGCGACGTAAATACGTGCGACCCAAGGCTTGCTGACGGCGCCAGCGTTTTATGTTTGCGTGATTTCCGCTTAATAAAACACTTGGCACATTCTGGCCTGCAATACTGGCAGGCTTGGTGTAGTGTGGCCAATCTAGTAAGCCGGTGGCGAATGAATCGTCGGCCGCTGATTGTGCATCACCTAACACGTTGGGCAGTAGTCTCGCTATGGCGTCAATTAACACCATGGCCGGTAACTCTGCTCCACTTAATACGAAATCACCTAGTGAATATTCTGCATCCACTTCACTGGTGATTAAACGTTCGTCTACGCCTTCGTAGCGACCGCATAATAATATCAATTGCTCTGCATCACGCAGTTGCTCAATGCCCTTGTGCGTTAAGCGCTTACCTTGAGGTGAGAGGTAAATCACTTTAGCCTTAGGTAATTTTTTCCGGCCTGCTGCAATGGCTTGTTGCAGTGGCTTTGCCAGCATCACCATTCCGGGGCCACCGCCATAAGGCGTGTCGTCCACGGTGCGATGCTTGTCATCAGCGTAATCGCGTGGGTTCCAGTAATGCAGTTGCAAGCAGTTCTTGGCTTGTGCAATGCGTGGAATGCCATAATCTAACGCGGCAAACATTTCAGGAAATAGGGTGATGGTACCTATTTCCATGCTAATAATCTGTGTCCCAATCCACCAGGATTTTGCGTGCGTCTAAATCAACCTTTTTAATCACTTGGTCAAATACGTAGGGCACTAAATGCTCTTGCTCGCCTTTTATAACTAATACGTCATTAGCACCTGTTGGCATAATGTATTGCACTTCACCTAGTTCTTGGCCGGTGGTGGTGCTAACACTTAAACCTTCAAGGTCGCTCCAATAAAAATCATTGGCGCCTAACTTGGGTAATATGCTGTGATTAACCATGATGCTGGCATTACGATACAGAACTGTCTCTTCTTTATTATCGCAGCCGGCAAGCAAGATAACCCAGCCGCCATGATGGCGACGTGAATCGATGACCTCTACCGGCGTAAGGCCAGTTTTCAGCTCAACAGACCACGGTCTGTAGTCCATGATGTTGTCGGTAGGCTCTGTAAAAGACTGGAGTTTCATCCAGCCTTTTACGCCAAAAGGCGCACCAAAGCGCCCTACGACTATCATTTTTTCAGTAGATTCACTCACGTGCAATTAAGCCGCTGCAGCTGTCTCTGTTTTTGATTCTGTCTGCTCTTTAGTGATAGCAGCAACGCGCTCTGTCATTTGCGCGCCTTTACTTAACCAGTATTGCAAACGCTCATTGTCGATACGTAATGTTTCTTCAGCGCCTTTAGCGATAGGGTTGTAAAAACCTAAACGCTCAAGGTAACGACCGTCACGTGCGTAACGTTCGTCAGTAGATACGATGTGATAAAAAGGGCGTTTTTTAGCGCCGCCACGTGATAAACGAATTTTTACCATGTTTATTGTTCCTATATATAGTCTGTTGGGCTTTGTGCCACAAGGCCGCGTATTCTATCATTTTTTGACCTATGAGCAAGGCTTTTGTGTGTAGAGGCCCGTATTTCTGGGGTTTTAATTGTTTGAGAAAGTATTTAGTAAAAAATATCAGAGAGTGTATCAGCGCCAAGTGACTGAAAACTGTACAAAATATTGACGTTGCATGCCTTTGCAGGCGTAATATTTGTTCAATAAGGTGGCAAAGCGTCAAAATATTGACTATACTCATTTTACGTTTCAATACCAAGGAGGGAATATGGCAGACAAACGCTTGGGCATCTCGCTCAGTGAACCTCAACATAAAGCTATTAAGCATTGCGCTAGTATTACTGGTCAGAGTATGAAGGATTATGTTCTGTCCAAAGTATTTGGCAATCGTTATAACCGCACCAAGAAAGAGACTGAAAAATCGTTGCAACAAGCGCGGCGGGTTGAGGGCTTATCGGTTTATAACAATATGCAGGCTTTTTTGAGCCAGATTAAACCAGAAGAATCAAACAGTATACATTAGGGGTAACTGCTCACCCTGTAGCAAGGGATATTCATATAACGTGAATGAGAATTACCTGTGAAGGAACAATTTATCAAGGACGAAAACTAAAGCGTTAAACCTGTAAGCAGCCAGTAGGCTGGACTCATTAGCTGCGCCCAAGGATGGGCGGGCCAGTGGGGATGATTTTAGGGTTTAACAGACCGAGCTACCTTTTGCGCCGCTCTCGTATTATTTACATACTCCTTCCTCGTGTAGAGGGCGGCTAAAAGGACCAAATTTTGCTAATAATCCTTTCATGTGGATTATTTATCTTTCTCTTATTTACCTGACGTCGGACATGGGTACTGCTTAGCCGCGATGATAAGGGTGATTGCTCAAAATACTAAAGCCACGATACAGCTGTTCAGCGAGAATAACCCGCACTAATGGGTGCGCAAAAACTAACTTACTTAATGACCATTTCACCGTTGCTTGGGCTAGCAGTGCACTATCAAGCCCGTCTGGGCCGCCTATTAATAACGCTAGATTAGCATTGTCAACGTGCCAGGTTTGTAGCTTTTGTGCGAGTTGGGGAGAGGTCCATTGCTGGCCGTGTTCGTCTAGGGCAACGACCACGTCGCCAGGGTTGAGGTGTTGTTTTACCAGCTCGGCTTCTTGCTGCTTTAGCTTGGCAATATTATTATCTTTGCCGCGCTTGGGCGTGTTGAGTTCAATTAAGCTGAGCTTGGCATGTGGCTTGAGACGTTTGGCAAATTCTTGATAGGCATCATTCACCCAGCTGGGCATGCGTTTGCCTAAGGCAATAATTTTAATCTGCATTCACGCGCCATAGGCCTTCAATATTATAGAAATCGCGGGTTTTTGGCAGCATAAGGTGAACAATGATGTCGCCTAAGTCTAGTAATATCCAATCACCCGTTTGTTCGCCTTCGCTGCGAATAGAGTAACCAGCTTCTTTGACGCTCACTGCCACGCTGTTGGCTAGCGCTTTTAGGTGACGATCGGAGGTGCCGGAGGCAACAATCATATAATCTGCCATTGAAGTCAGCTTCGTCACATTTAATACTTGCGGATCTATCACTTTTAAATCATCAAGTGATTTGACGACGATTTCTTTTAATTTTTCTACTGATTGTTGGCTCAAAGCAATTCCTAAAATTTTAATTGAGGGAGATTTTACCATAAATTGGCTCTTGTACCAGATAATCAGCCACGCGAGCGGGAATTAAAAAGCGGGGGCTGTTGCCAGCGCGCATTTGACCGCGCAGGTAGGTAGAAGAAATTTCTAACATGGGTATTTCTAAAAACACTAAATGGTGTTGGGGGCCGGTTTGGCAGCGGCGTAAATCCTGGGTTAGGTGTGCGTCAATAAAGTCTTTTAGCTCGCCGGTGTGTGGCAGGGTGTAGCCAGGACGATGCATGACCACGATATTGGTGTGGGCAATCAGCTCTTGCCAGCGTTCCCATTTAGGGATTTGCAAAAAAGTGTCAACGCCAAGCAGCAGGGCCAATTTGTTGTCTGGAAAATCATGCTTAAGCGACAGCAGTGTGTCGGAAGTGATGGACGGTGTCTGCTGTTGAATTTCACGTTCATCAATCACAAAATTTTCAACACTGGTGAGCGCCAGCCGCAACATCTTCATACGTTGTTCACGGGTTGCCTGCATGGATTTGTCTAGCGGGTTAGAAAAGCAAGGCATGAAGCGAATTTGTTGCAAGTTTAGGCGCTCATAAGCTTCAATTGCAGCACGTAAATGCCCATTATGAATGGGGTCAAAACTTCCCCCGTATATACCAATCATGCAGCCTCCATTAGGGTTGGTGAGCACATGCGTAAGACCAAGTCTTCTAAAGCTAGCCAAGGTGTGCCAGCTTTGGCACCTTTAAGAATTTGTTCGCAGTGCGCCGCAAGGCTTAATAAGCGGTAATAATCGTTTAAGCTAAATTGGCGTAGATGTTTTTGCAGCAAGCTCTGACGCTTGGGCCACACGCCATAGCGGCGCCATAAATCATTTAATGGCGCGCGCTGGCTTTGTGCTTGGGCCAATGCGGTGAGGGTGCGTAACTCTTTTTGCAGCAGCCAAAATAATTGCATGGCTTCAACCCCTTGGGCGCGAATGCGGGTAAGAATTTTATTGGCGCGCAGCAAACGGGTTTGCAAAATTTCATCTAGCAAGGTGTAGACATCATAATGGCTGGTGTCGCTCAACGCGCTTGCTATTTGTGCTTCAGTAATGGCGCTATCGGGGTAGAGCAAGGCTAATTTATCGATGTTTTGTTTGGCGGCTAATAAATTGCCTTCACACAATTGTGCCAAGCAATCTATGCCGGCAGCATCGCTGCTAAGGCCGACGCGTTGCAAGCGGCGCTGTAACCAGCTGGGAAATTCGTCTTGCGTGATGGGCCAAATAGTAATGGCGACCCCGTTTTGCTCTAGGTGGGTGTACCATTTCGATTTTTGTTGCGCGCCACTAAGCTTAGGCAGTCGGAGTATTAATAAGGTATCCGCCGGGGGCTTTTTGGCAAATTCTGTGAGCACGCTTGCGCCGGCCTTGCCGGGCTTGCCACTGGCTAATTGTACTTCCACTAATTTTTGTTCACTAAATAAAGACAGGGTTTGACCTTCGTCGATTAAAAGCTGCCACTTAAAGGTGGCATTGGCGACTAAGGTTTTTTGCTCGCTAAAGCCTTGCTTTTTTGCACATTTTTTTAAGTAAGCAATGGTTTCTTCTATCAGCAAAGGTTCATCACCACTCACTAAGTAAATACTGGCCAAGCCGTGCTTGAGTTGCGCTGCAAGCTGTGTAAGCTTTATTTTCATGAGTGAGATTGCATATACTTATTCAGCGCTTGCTGGCTCTGGTTCGATAGCAATTGGCTGATAATTCTAAACACGGCGTCACGCTGTAACGGCGGTAAATATTGTGCCGTGGCATTTTTTGATGACAACATCATGTCCGACATGCTGCTGGTAAACGAGGTGGTGGAGCTCACTGTGTTTGCCGGTAAAATTGCTTTGCCTTTCGGGCTCAGGATTTGATAAGTGACGTTGTAGTTCAAGGTATATTGACGCAGGGTTAAGGTTGCACTCACCGCCCCTGCGGCCTGGCTTAAGCCGGCGCTGGCAATGTTTAAAATAACATTGGCATCTTTAGGGCTATCAACAATTTTAATATTATAAGTCAGTAACGATTCGCGTAAGGTCTGCTCAAAGTTGCCATAGGGCGTGCTGCTTTGGATGTAGATGACTTTAATGGCGGCGGGTAATTTTTCATTGCCACGCAAATGGAAGCCACAAGCCGTTAACGCTAAGCATAAACTTAAAATTAGGCTGTAAACGAAATACGACTTGGTGTTCATGATTTATGCGCTCACTACAATGTTAATTAATTTTGAGGGGATGTAAATAACTTTACGCACCGTGTTTTGCGCGATGAATTTTAAAGCTTTTTCATCGGCCAAAGCCAGCGCTTTAATGTCATCTTCACTGGCCTCTGCGGGCACGCTTATTTTGCTGCGTACTTTACCATTAACTTGCACAATGATATTTATGGAATCTATGTCTAAGGCATCATTAGCCATTTTAGGCCAATAAGCGTCATGCATCTTGCCAGCATAGCCCAAATCTTTCCACAAACGCGTGGTAATGTGTGGGGTGATGGGGTAGAGAATGCGCAGTAATACCACTAACATTTTGTTGAGTAAACGCGCGACGGGTTGCTGCACAAAAGGCGCCTCAGAAGCCGGGAGTTTGGCTTGGTGATGGCTTAATTCTACCAACAAGTTAAACAATTTCATCGCCGCAGAAACAACGGTGTTGAGTTGCAAGCGTTCAATGTCAAAGGTTGCTTGCTGCAAAATTTGATATAGTTCACGTCGGTAAGTTTGTAATTCGCTAGATTGCTCTTTCCAATTAACATACGAACGGTCGGCAGCATTGATGCTGCAAATTTGGGTTTGATGCTTCACGCTAAAAGCCCATAAACGTTTTAAAAATTTATAACTGCCTTCAACGCCACTGTCAGACCATTCTAATGATTGCTCCGGGGGCGCGGTGAAAATTGAGAATAAGCGCAAGGTGTCTGCACCGTATTTTTCAATTAACAGTTTGGGATCAACGGTGTTGCCTTTTGATTTTGACATTTTAGTGCCATCTTTTAACACCATGCCTTGGGTGAGTAAATTGATAAAAGGTTCGTCAGTTTGTACCAAGCCTTCATCGCGCATTAATTTATGTAAAAAGCGCGCGTAGAGTAAATGCATCACGGCGTGTTCAATGCCGCCAATGTATTGATCGACCGGCGTCCAATATTTTGCACGGTCGTCAAGCATGGAGCTGTTTTGGTCGTAACTAGCAAAACGTGCGTAATACCATGATGATTCCATAAAGGTATCAAAGGTATCCGTTTCGCGAGTTGCTGCAGCGCCACAGGTGGGGCATTGGGTGTGATAAAATTCTGGTATTTCTTTTAAAGGTGAGTTCACGCCATCAAGGGTGACATCTTCAGGTAAGCGCACAGGCAAATCAGCGGCTGGCACTGGCACTGTGCCGCATGCATCACAATAAATAATTGGGATGGGGGCGCCCCAATAGCGTTGGCGAGAAACACCCCAGTCGCGTAAACGATAATTAATTTGGCGTTCGGCTAATTGCTTGTTTTCCAGCGCGGTAGCGATAGCCTCAAAGGCGGCGTCAAACGCTAGGCCGTCAAATTCAGCAGAATTAATTAAGGGGCTGCGCTCTGTGTAAGCAGTTTTAGTGTAATCCCAAGCGGAATTAGCGCTAAGCACTGGTTTTAAGGGGAGGTCATAATGCTGTGCAAATTCAAAATCACGTTGATCATGTGCCGGCACCGACATCACGGCGCCTGTGCCGTAATCCATGACCACAAAATTAGCGCACCAAATGGGTACTTCTTCATTAGTGAGTGGATGAGTTGCGGTGAGGCCGGTGTTTACGCCTCTTTTTTCTAAGGTTGCTAGCGCAGATTCAGATACTTCAATGTTTTTACATTCTTCAATAAATTTTTGCAAGGCCGGGTTGTTTTGTGCTGATGCTAACGCCAGCGGATGCTGGGGGGCAATGGCTAGATAACTCACGCCGAAAAGGGTGTCGGGCCTTGTGGTAAACACTTGTAAAGGCGCGGCATCTGCCACCGGAAAGGTTATTTGCAAACCTTCTGAGCGGCCAATCCAGTTGCGTTGCATGGTGCGCACTTGCTCGGGCCAGCCTTCAAGCGTATCGAGGCCATCTAGTAATTCATCGGCATAGGCGGTGATTTTAATAAACCATTGTGGAATTTCTTTGCGCTCAACCAAGGCGCCTGAACGCCAACCGCGGCCATCAACTACTTGTTCGTTGGCCAATACGGTTTTGTCTACCGGATCCCAATTAACAACAGCATTCTTTTTATAGGCTAAACCTTTTTCAACTAAGCGGGTAAAGAGCCATTGTTCCCATCGGTAATATTCGGGTTGGCAAGTGGTAAATTCACGGCTCCAGTCATAGGCGAAACCCAATTGTTTAAGCTGCTCACGCATGTGATCAATGTTTTTATACGTCCATTCTGCCGGCGGCACGTTATGTTTAATGGCGGCGTTTTCTGCGGGCAGGCCAAAAGCATCCCAACCAATAGGTTGCATCACGTTTTTGCCTTTTAAATGCTGATAGCGGGCAATAACATCGCCCAATGTGTAGTTGCGCACGTGGCCAACATGCAAGTGACCGCTGGGGTAGGGAAACATGGCTAAGCAATAGAATTTTTCTTTGCTCAAGTTTTCGGTGATGCGGTATAGCTGTTTTTCATCCCAGTAATGTTGGGTTTGTTGCTCAATTTCTTGGTGGTTGTAGAATTCTTGCATGGGGCCATCTTATTGGTTAATAAGTCGATAGGATACTTGACCGGGCGTATTTATCAAGGGGGTAGAGGGGGGGCAACGGCATTAAATCTTCAGGACTTTGCTTGGGTGAGTGGGTTGGATTGTGGGGGCGGGGGGGGGGGGGGGGGG